>NZ_JBGCUL010000141.1:0-471 GCF_054177685.1 Pseudomonas sp. P5_A2_2 | reverse complement strand
CCCGCGTCATCGTTAACGTCCATCGCGAGCAGGCTCGCTCCTACAGGGGACAAAGCCAAAAAAAAGCCCGACCAAAAGGCCGGGCTCTTTATAAGTGAAGCAGCCGGATTAGACCAGCTTCTCCAACTCAGGGATGGCTTCGAACAGGTCTGCCACCAGGCCGTAATCGGCCACCTGGAAGATCGGCGCTTCTTCGTCCTTGTTGATCGCAACGATCACTTTGGAGTCTTTCATGCCGGCCAGGTGCTGGATCGCGCCGGAGATACCGACGGCGATGTACAGCTGTGGCGCAACGATCTTGCCGGTCTGACCGACCTGCATGTCGTTGGGTACGAAACCTGCATCGACCGCGGCGCGCGATGCTCCGACGGCAGCGCCCAGCTTGTCGG
The DNA here is from genome assembly GCF_054177685.1 of Pseudomonas sp. P5_A2_2. Lineage (NCBI taxonomy): Bacteria > Pseudomonadati > Pseudomonadota > Gammaproteobacteria > Pseudomonadales > Pseudomonadaceae > Pseudomonas > Pseudomonas sp. P5_A2_2. The sequence goes on along the minus strand of NZ_JBGCUL010000141.1, from coordinate 82 downwards.
CCAGGGCGTACAGGTGTTTGAAGTTGTCACCGTTCTGCATGCCACGGCCGCCGGAAACGACGATCTTGGCAGCGGTCAGTTC
>NZ_JBGCUL010000140.1:0-8218 GCF_054177685.1 Pseudomonas sp. P5_A2_2 | reverse complement strand
GTTGAGACCACCTCGACGTGGTTGCCGGTCTGTTTGGACCACGCCTCGACAGCCTCTTTGCAGAGTTGTAGCTCCGCACCCACCGCGCCGCAGGAGATCGTTAAATCGGCTGCGCTCGACAGGGACGGAAGCCCGACACAAAGGGTGAGCAGTGCTGCTGGAAGGACAGATTTCAGCTGTTTCATAAAGCCCTCTTTATTTTTGTTTTTAGAAAAGTTAACGTTAACATCGCCAAATGTAGCAGCGTATTAGCGATGAGGCATCCTTTTTTTCGTCGATTGCGACAATTCGCAACTCACGAAAAATGGCCGGTCGCGGGAACGACACAATAAAAACAAAACAGGAAATTCACATGCAGAAAGCATCAAGCTGGCTACTCGCAGGCGTGCTCGGCACCTCGGCGGTAACCTCTCAGGCCGCGACTCTGGAAGAACGCATGGCCGCGTTCGAAGCCCGTGCCAGCGCCGCGGAAAAGCGTGCAGCCGCAGCCGAGCAGCAAACCCAGGCACTTGCCAGGGAATTGCAGCAGATCAAACTCGCCACTGCTCCCTTGCAGCCCGCCGCGTCTAATGCGGCAGTAATTTCGGCGCCCGCTTTGGATACCCGACTGGCAAAACTCGAAGCCCGTCAGCAAAGCCTGGAGAAAGAGGGCAGTACCGGACACCTCACTGATGGGTTCAGCTTCAACGGCTACGCCCGCTCCGGATTGCTGATCAACGATCGGCTGGGTGGTGGTCGTGGCGGCCCTTATACAACTCCTGCCGGTTCAGTCGGTGGTGCAGTCGGGCGACTCGGTAACGAAGACGACACCTACATGCGTATAGACCTGTCGAAAGAAAGCTATGCGCAAAACGGCACCCGTTCCAAATTCACGGTCTCCATCGCCGACGGTGTGGAAAGCACCAATGACTGGACGGCCGACGAAAGCAAACTGAACGTGCGCCAGGTATTCACAGCGCTTGACCATGTCGCTGCGTTCAAGGGCAATTCAGTGTTCGAGAACGCCACCCTGTGGGCAGGCAAGCGATTCGATAGAGATAATTTCGATATCCACTGGCTGGACTCGGACGTTGTCTTTCTGGCCGGCACCGGGGGTGGAATCTACGATATGYAGATGAACAAGAATTGGCGTTCGAACTACTCTTTGATCGGGCGTAACTACGGGGATTTCAGTCAAGGCGATCTTAGTGCCGATGTAGAAAGCTACATCCTGACCTCCAACCAGTTCTTCGAGGATGGTCAGTGGCAGTGGATGTTCAATGGCATCGGCGCAAAGAAAAACGATTTCGGTACCCGCACCAATGCAGCGGGTTTGACGCCTGCGGATTCCGGCTTGCACAGCATGCTGGCCAATCACCAGAAAAACTTTTTCGGCAGGGAAGGCTTCTTCAAAACGGCGCTGCTCTATGGGCAAGGTCTGGGAGCCGAGGTCAAGAACATCGGCTCGGATGGCGAACTCATCGACGATGCCCGCGCTCTGCGTCTGGCACTTTACGGTGAGACACCCCTTGCGCCTGACTGGCGTATCGGCCCCAGCTTGCTGGCCGAACAGAGCAAGGATAGATACGTCAAGGGTGACGACTACCGCTGGCTGACCCTGAACGTGCGTTTGGCCAATAAAATCAACAGCAATTTCGAGATGGCCTACGAAATAAGCTGGCAAACCATGAACCTCGACCCGAAGGACTATCTACAACGTAATGCGGTCGACGGTAACTTTTGGAAGTTCACTGTCGCCCCGACATTCAAACCTGAGGTTGGAGATCTTCTCACACGTCCCGAATTGCGAGTGTTCGCAAGCTTCATGAACTGGTCTTCGGATCTGGACAAATTCAGTACCACAGACTCCTTTGGCATGACGGACTTCAAAGCCGGAGGTGTATGGCAATACGGTATACAAATGGAAACCTGGTTTTAATATTTGAACGTGTTCGGCCAACATCTGCTTTGAGGTTGGCGATGAGAACTTCTCTGACTTCAACAAACCCTGCCTTTCATCAAAGCGCATTGAGTAAGTGATTACCGGTCTGATCTGATCAGCCAGCAGTTCCCTACGACAAAATATTGAGGAAATGACGATGGTATTGCCTCGCGCAATAGTGTTTGGCGAAGCCCTGACCGATCTTGTCCAAGGCACTCCCGGACAGTGGAAGGGCTACCCGGGTGGTGCTCCCTGGAACGTTGCACGAGCGCTAAGTCGCTTGGGTGTCAGCAGTGCTTTTGCTGGGTCGGTGAGCATGGATTCACTGGGTGACGAGATAGTTTCGCAGTCGGAAGTGGCAGGATTGGATATGAGGTTTATCCAACGGGTAGACCGAGATCCTTTGGTTGCCATCGTTCCATCGAGCCGTCCCCCAAGATACTTTTTTGCTGGAGATGCCGATCTGTTTTTTGATCCGGATCTGATGCCCGAAGGATGGATCAACCATGCAGAGCTGTGTCATTTCAGCTGCATCAGTTTGGCTCGACAGCCACTGGCAGACAGGCTGGTTAAAATTGCTCAGCAGGCCAAAAAAGCCGGTAAACGGATTAGCTATGATCCGAACTGGCGCAATTTAATGGATAGCCATTATCGGGAGCAGACCTTCCCTACGATGACCACCCTTGCTGACATGATTAAGCTTTCCGATGAAGACCTTCGGCAAATTTATCCAGGGCTGACAGAACACCAGGCAATGGATGAGCTTCGCGCTCTTAATCCTCAGGCGCAGATCCTTTTTACCCGAGGAGAACACGGGATGATTCTCCACACCCCGGACAGCCAACTCGATCAGCCGGCGATTGCCGTGAAGGTGGAAGACACGGTTGGAGCAGGAGACGCTTGTATGGCTGGTTGGCTGGCTGCGCAGTTGCTGGGGATCGTGGACTTGAGAGAGCGCCTGCAATTTTCAGCGGCTTGCGCATCCATATCTTGCCGCCATGCCGGAGCCCATGCTCCAGCGCTAGCTGATGTGGAAGGTTTGCTGCAGCTGCTAAAACATACTTGACCATGGTTGCCGGCGCCGGGGAGTTGTCTAAGTAAATTCGGCAGTTCTTCGGTCGGAATGATCTTCACCGGTATACGCGCGACCTTCTCGGCACCGCGCAATTTTATGCCGGTTTCAACCTTGCCCGGCCCAGTGACGATGTGTCGGGGCTCCACCATAGGTCTCCATCTTTCAAGGGTATGTCCCCAAACATCAGGCAAGAGCTGGGCCAACCCGCGCAAGGCCCATTGGCAGGGGCGAGAGAGGATGGGAGGTGGCTGTTGTAACGCCTTGCAGCTGTAAAGGCCTTTACACCGCTGCTGCCAACGGCGGGAGTGACTGCTATTCAAATCAATGGGTTAGTTTGTGGCATTGGGTGTGCAGCAGGGAATGTGTCAGCACGAAGCTGGCCAATCTCGTACAACAACAAGTGAGACCCTCATGACCCACAAGAACAACCTGAATGACGCTCTGCCGGGAATGCGCGGCATGCAGCATATCGGCATCACGGTGCCGAACCTGTCCGAGGCTGTTGCCTTCTTCGTCGAGGTGCTTGGCTGCGAGCCATACTTCACCTTTGGCGAATTCCGTTTTGAAGACGACTGGATGGAGCGGCACCTCAACGTGCATCCGCGCGCGTCTATTCGCGACTTCCAGATGGTCCGATGTGGCAATGGCACCAACCTGGAAATTTTCGAGTACACAGCTCCCGACCAGAATCGTCGGTTGCCCCGCAACAGCGACGTCGGCGGGCACCACTTGGCGTTCTATGTGGACGACATGGAGGCAGCGGTGGAGTACCTGCAGTCTCGTGGCGTGCAGGTACTGGATACTCCATCGACCTTCACCGATGGCCCGGCCAAGGGCCTGACCTGGGTGTACTTCCTGGCGCCTTGGGGGTTGCAGCTGGAGCTGGTGAGTTTCCCGGACGGGATGGGCTACGAGAAAGGCGTGACGCGCCTTCTCTGGGACCCGCGCACACCTGAGCACTGATTCGACTTGAAAGCCCGGCCGGCCCGGCTCGGGCCGGTTACGGGCGTTTGAAACTATTGGTTTAGCTGTCCAGGGCGTTGGGAGGAACGATGTTGTGAAGCTTCATCCAGCGATATAGGGTCGGGCGCGACATGCCGAGCTCGCGTGCCGCGGCGCTGACATTCCAGCGTTGCCCGCGCAAGCAGTCCTCGATTTCGCGTGCGTGGGATGTCTGTTGTTCCTGCACGGGAACCGAACTCCTGGCCTGTCTTTGATTGACGCTTGGCAGGCATTCTTCGGGCAGGTCGTTCACAGTGATTTCATCCGTCTCCGCGGTGGCCAGCGCGTACTGCAACGCATTGCGCAGCTCGCGGATATTGCCTGGCCAGGCGTAGCCGAGGAGAGCACTCATGGCGTCGCCCCGGATTCGTGCGGGACGTTGGCGCTGTTCACAGAGCTCTCTGAAAATGCGTTCTATCAGGTAGTTCCTGTCGGCCCGTTCGCGCAGCGCCGGCAGGCGCAGGATCGCGCCATTGAGGCGGTAGTAGAGGTCTTCGCGGAACTCGTTTCGTTCAATCAACTGCCGCAGGTCACGGTGACTGGCCGCGATGACGCGGATATTGACCTTGATCGGTTTTTCGCTGCCCAGTGGCATCACTTCCTGCTCGGCAAGCACGCGCAGCAGCCGCGTCTGCAGATGCAGCGGCATGTCACCGATTTCATCGAGGAACAGTGTGCCGCCATCGGCCTGCTGGATCAGCCCTCGCATACCCTTGCTGCGTGCCCCGGTGAAGGTGCCTGGCTGGTAGCCGAAGAGTTCGCTCTCTATCAATGACTCAGGCATTGCCGCGCAGTTGATGGCGACGAAGGGGGCCTTGCGCCTGTTGCTGCTGTCGTGCAAAGCGCGGGCAAGGCGTTCTTTGCCGGTACCGGTTTCGCCATTGAGCAGCAAGTTCAGCGGCTCGCTGCACAGTCGCTTGGCACGAGCGAGCATCTTGCGCATGGCGGGGTCATCGTCGGAGAGCTCATCCAGCGGGCAGCGTTCCTCACTCGAACGTTGAGCTTGAGGGGCAACGGGCGTTCGGCTGGGCTCCATCAACGCGGCATAGAACAGGGCGTTTTGACGGTGGGTACGGAACGCGCGTACCTGGTCGGGGCTGGCGCGGGGGATGCCGAAGATGTCTTCAGGTTCGCAGTCGAACAGATCCTGGATACCGATCCGGCGCGCCAGTGCCGAAGGCCGCTCCGGCAACTGCAAGCCACATTCGGCGAGCAGTACACGGGCCGCGGTATTCGCCGCCAGGAGACTGCCATCCCCGGCAATCGCCAGCAGGTACTGGCGATTGATCAGGACGAACTCGCGGGAACGGTCGAAGCAGAGGATATGAGCTTCACGGTAGCGGCGCAGGAAGTAGGCATCCTCGATCATTCGTGCGTACTGCTTGACCAGTTGCAGGGCGAATTGCTGGGAGTCCTTGGACGGTGGTGAATTCAATGCCGAGATATCCAGCACGGCCAGCAGCTGCCCGTGGGGATTGAAGATGGGCACTGCGGTGCAGGTCAGGGCGATGTGATGAGCGCTGAAATGATCATGGTGGTGGCAGGTCAGCGGCAGTTGCTCCTTGATACAGGTCCCCACCGCGCAGGTTCCTGCGTGGTTCTCGCTCCAGTCGGCGCCGAGGTACAGGCCGGTCTTGCGATGCGCCGCCTCATCCAGTGGATCGCCGAGGAACTGCACGGTGATCCCCCGGCTATCGGTGAGGAGAATGACGTACCCCAGCTCGGCGATGTGGCGGTACAGCTGCTCGACGCCTGCACGGGCCACGTTGATCAGCTCGTCCGCGTGGTCCTGGTGTTCCCGCAATACCTGACGCGGAACAAACCGCGGTGGCGCGGGCTTGGCCGGATCCAGACCGTAATCCTGGATACAACGCTTCCAGGACCGGGTGATGATGGACTCGTGCCCAGCGCTATCGCTGGCGTAGGACAGCACAGTGTCGATGTGCAGGCTGGGGGTCGAAAGGGTGCTCATGCGGCCTCCCGGGCACGGGATGAGGGGTCCGTGACGATCTTGTTCTTGTTTGGCATCAGCACGTGGGGGGCGGGCTGGCACGGTTGCAATCACATTACGAGTTTAGCCCTGCGCTGTCACTTCCCTCGTTGATCGCGGCCGGACCACCGTCAGAAGACCGGTAAAGGGTCACCCTTATTGGTTGGCGGTGCCCGGCAATGCCGCCGCTGCGATCTCGCACTCAGTTCAGGTATCGCCAGCCTTTACGTATGTAAAAGGCTTGGACGGATGCTTACAGGTGTAAAGCCTTCGCTTTACAGGTCATGCTCGAAAGATGTTTTTTTTGAGTGCTAAAAAATCATTTAAAAACAGTAAGTTAGGATCTGTTTTTGGCATTGGCACACAAGTTGCTCCTTCACTATCGAAGGGGCCGAAAAGGCACCCGGACTAATAACAATAACGTCGGCCACACCTGTTCCCACCTTACAGGCGTGCCGGCAAAAGCCTGGAGCTCTGCCATGCATGACTCTTCACCCCTGAGAGGCCCTCTGAGCCGTCGGCGCTTCCTCAGTCTTTCGGGGCAATCGGCCCTGATCATCGGCGCTACCGCCGTTTTCAGCCAGCTCATTCCCGTCACCGCCATCGCCGACGACGTGTTGCCCCGGTTGCCCGCCGGGCTGCTGCAGATGGGGCGCGATATCTATCCCCATGACCGGCTCGGCGATGCACCGTATGCCAAGTCGCTGGTCGAGCTGCTCGGTAAACATCCGGACCTGGTCAACGATGGCTTGAAGGCCCTGCAGGGGCGAGCCCGCGCCACACAGGGGCGGCCTTTCGAAGAGATCGTCAGCGAGGACGATCGCGTCGCTCTGCTTCGCGAGATCGAGACTACGCCGTTCTTCCGCGAAACCCGCAGTGCGCTGATGTTTGGCATCTACGACAACAAGACGCTGTTCCCACTGTTTGGCTACGAGGGCTCGTCGGTGGAGAAAGGTGGCTATATCGCGCGTGGCTTCAACGACCTCGACTGGCTCTGATCAGTCTTTTCTTCGCGGCTCCATCCATTCCAACAATGAGGGTTAACCCCATGGCAGCGAAATACTCCCAGGACGACAGCGATGTCGTCGTCATCATTGGCTCGGGYGCCGGCGGCGGGACCCTGGCTCACGCCTTGGCCAAGCAAGGAATCCGTACCGTGGTGCTGGAAGCCGGCAAGCGTTACGAGATGTCCGACATCGAAAACGATGAGTGGGCCATGTTCAACAAGATTTCCTGGCTCGACAAACGCATCGCCACCGGCGGCTGGGACGTGGCGCGCAACCACCCGAACCTGCCGGCCTGGATCGTCAAAGCGGTGGGTGGCAGTTCCGTGCACTGGGCCGGCGTGGCCCTGCGCTTTCGCGACTTCGAGTTTCGCATGCGCACCGAGAACGGCGATATCAAGGGCGCCAATGTGCTGGACTGGCCAATCAGCTATGAGGAGCTGGAGCCCTGGTACGTCAAGGCTGAGAAGCACATGGGCGTGACCGGTCCAAGCACCGGAATGCCTTATCACCAATGGCACAACTCCTTCAAGGTCCTGGCCACAGGCGCCCAACGCATTGGCTACAAAGAAATCCAGTCCGGCCCGATGGCGATCAACACGCAGCCCTATGACAGTCGTCCCGGGTGCATGCAGATCGGCTTCTGCATGCAGGGCTGCCGCATCGGCGCCAAGTGGTCGACCCTCTACACCGATATCCCCCGCGCCGAGGCTACCGGCAACTGTGAGGTGCGTCCGCAGAGCATGGCGCTTCGCATCGAACATGATGCCCGCGGCCGAGTCACCGGGGTGGTTTACGCCGACGCCGAGGGCCACCAGCAGCGCCAGAAGGCCAGAGTGGTGTGCGTGGCCGGTAACTCCATCGAGTCGCCGCGCCTGTTGCTCAACTCCGAGTCCTCGATGTTCAAGGACGGCCTGGCCAACTCCTCCGGTCAGGTTGGGCGCAACTACATGTGTCACACCACCGCAGGCATCTACGCAGTGCTGCCCAAGCCGATTCACATGTATCGGGGCACCACCTGTGCCGGAATCATTTCCGACGAGTCCTACAACAACACTTCGCGGGGCTTCGTCGGTGGCTACCGGCTGGAAATCCTGTCCCTCGGCCTGCCGTTCATGTCCGCCTTCCTCGATCCGACCCCGCAGGGCTGGGGCCGTGCCTTCGCTTCGCGGATGGAGCGTTACGACCATATGTCCGGCGTGTGGTTGTGCGGTGAGGACCTGCCC
>NZ_JBGCUL010000139.1:0-8252 GCF_054177685.1 Pseudomonas sp. P5_A2_2 | reverse complement strand
GAGAACCCTGTGGGAGCGAGCTTGCTCGCGATGAGGGCATCACATTCAACATTTTTGGTGACTGACACTCCGCTATCGCGAGCAAGCTCGCTCCCACAGTGGATAGTGTGGATTTATTGAACCGATTCCTGGCTTTTGAGCGTCTGCTCCAGCGCCTGCACACAGCGCTCTTCAGCGGTATCCAGCTCAAGCTTCATCTGTTCGATGTCCAGCAACTGCTGTTCAAGCTGCTCACGGCGTTCGCTGATTTTCGCCAGCATGCTGTGCAACTGCTTGGTGTTACCGCTGGAGGGGTCGTAGAGCTCGATCAGTTCGCGGCATTCAGCCAGCGAAAAGCCGATGCGCTTGCCCCGCAGGATCAGCTTCAGGCTGACCTTGTCGCGGGGTGAGTAAATGCGTTCCTGGCCACGACGCTCGGGGCTGAGCAGGCCTTGCTCTTCATAAAAGCGAATGGCCCGGGTGGTGATGTCGAGCTCGCGGGCGAGATCGGAAATGCTGTAGGTCTGGCTGCTCATGGAAGCGCTCGCAAAAGGTCATGGCGCTAAGCTAATGGCAGGTTGACGTTTACGTCAAGGGGCAGGGGTTTTCGCTGTTCTTGCTGGCCTCATCGCGAGCAGGCTCGCTCCTACAGGGGATCTTCGTAGAACACAGATTTCGTGTTCACAGCAGATCCAATGTGGGAGTGAGCCTGCTCGCGATGAACGATAACTCGGTACAAGGCATTACACCTTCTCGAGCTTCTTCTCCTGCGCCGTCACCTGCTGGCACAGCTCGATCATCTGCTCGCGCATCCAGCGATTCGCCGGGTCCTKGTCAGTGCTTTCGTGCCAGTAAAGATGGGTTTCCACCGGCGGCACATCGTTGACTGGCAGATAAAAGGCGTGCAGGTCGTTACGCCGGGCGAAGCGTTCCGGCACGGTCATGACCATGTCCGTCTGTTGTAGCACTTGCGAGGCCATCAGGTAATGCTGGGAGCGCAGGGCGATCTTGCGCTGGATGCCCATCTTGCCCAGCGCCAGGTCGACATAGCCGAGGCCGCTGCGGCGGCTGGAAATATGGATGTGGGTCAGGCCCAGGTAATCATCCAGGGTGAGTTTCTCTTTGCCCGCCAGCGGGTGCCCCTTGCGCATGGCGCACACGTAGCGGTCTTCCATCAACTTGACATGACGTACCTGCGGGTCGGTGTTGAGCGGCGCATCGACCGCGAAGTCGAGGCGACCGGCCGCCAGTTCCTTGGTGGTTTCGCGGCGTTTGGACAGGAAGCTTTCGATGATCACCGTCGGCGCCAGGCGGCGCAGGCGCTGGAACAGCGGCGGCAGGATCACCGCTTCGGTGAGGTCGGTCATGCTGATGCGGTAGGTCTTGACCGCTTGCTGCGGGTTGAAAATGCGGCTTTCCTGCACCGATACGCGCAGCAGCGAGAGGGCGTTGCGCACCGGGCCGATGATGTTCTGCGCCATCGGCGTGGGCACCATGCCCTGGGCAGTGCGCACGAACAACGGGTCGTTGAAGGTCTCGCGCAGACGCGCCAGCGCGTTCGACACCGCCGGCTGGGTGATGCCGACGATTTGCCCGGCGCGGGTCAGGTTGGCTTCGGTGTAGATCGCGTCGAAGACGATGAAAAGGTTGAGATCGACCTTGCTCAGATTCATTACGCGGCTCTCTTATTGTGTGTGCGGGCTGACCTTGACGATCAGCCGATCATATATCGGTGATGAATGTTTATACACGCCGAGAATAGGCTAGGTAAATGTTCATGGCTGTTCTAGCATCGATTGCATGATCTAAACAACCTCCCCCAAGAAGGTATCTCGCTCATGGATTTCGCTTATTCGCCCAAGGTTCAGGAACTGCGCGAGCGCGTGACTGCGTTCATGGACACCTACGTTTATCCCGCCGAAGCCGTGTTCGAACGCCAGGTCGCCGAAGGCGATCGCTGGCAGCCGACCGCGATCATGGAAGAACTCAAACTCAAGGCCAAGGCCGAAGGCCTGTGGAATTTGTTTCTGCCTGAGTCCGAGCTCGGTGCCGGCCTGACCAACCTCGAATACGCGCCGCTGGCGGAAATCATGGGGCGCTCGCTGCTGGGGCCAGAGCCGTTCAACTGCTCGGCACCGGACACCGGCAACATGGAAGTGCTGGTGCGTTACGCCAACGAAGAGCAGAAACAACGCTGGCTCGAACCCTTGTTGCGCGGCGAGATCCGCTCGGCCTTCGCCATGACCGAACCGGACGTTGCGTCCTCCGACGCCACCAACATGGCTGCCCGTGCGGTGCGCGATGGCGACGAGTGGGTGATCAACGGCAAGAAATGGTGGACCTCGGGTGCTTGCGACCCGCGCTGCAAAATCCTGATTTTCATGGGGCTGAGCAATCCTGACGGGCCACGCCACGCGCAGCACTCGATGATTCTGGTACCGGTGGACACCCCCGGGGTAAAAATCCTGCGTCCACTGCCGGTGTTCGGCTACGACGATGCGCCTCACGGTCACGCCGAAGTGCTGTTCGAAAACGTCCGGGTGCCGTACGAAAACGTCCTGCTGGGGGAAGGTCGCGGCTTCGAAATCGCTCAAGGTCGCCTTGGTCCGGGCCGGATTCACCACTGCATGCGTTCGATCGGCATGGCCGAGCGTGCACTGGAACTGATGTGCAAGCGCTCGGTGAGCCGCACCGCATTCGGCAAACCCCTGGCGCGGCTGGGCGGTAACGTCGACAAGATCGCCGACTCGCGGATGGAAATCGACATGGCTCGCCTGCTGACGTTGAAAGCGGCGTACATGATGGACACAGTCGGCAACAAAGTGGCGAAAAGCGAGATCGCGCAGATCAAGGTCGTCGCTCCAAACGTTGCGTTGCGAGTGATCGACCGGGCGATCCAGATTCATGGTGGAGCAGGGGTTTCCAACGATTTCCCGCTGGCCTACATGTACGCCATGCAGCGCACCCTGCGCCTGGCCGACGGCCCGGACGAAGTGCACCGAGCGGCGATCGGTAAATTCGAGATTGGCAAATATGTGCCGAAGGAGATGATGCGTAGCGGGCAGTAAGACCGCGTTATCGTTCATCGCGAGCAGGCTCACTCCCACAGGTTCACTGCGATCCCTGTAGGAGTGAGCCTGCTCGCGATGGCGTCAGTAAATTCACCCTCTCAACCTCAACCTCAACCTCAACCTCAACCTCAACCTCAACCTCAATATACCCAAACCTCAACCCGCCGATTCTTGATCCTTCCCTCATCAGCGCTATTGGCCGCCACCGGCATTTCGGCACCGAATCCGCGAATCTCGCGAAACACCACGCCGCTCTTCACCAACTCCCGCCGTACCGCCATGGCCCGCAGTTTCGACAACAGGTCGGCACGCGCCGGGTCGCTTTTGGCGTCACCAAATCCCACCAGCGTGACCTGTCCATCGGTCTTGTCGTGCTGCTTTATATAGTCGAGCACCCGCCACAGGTCTTGCCGCGCCTTGTTGTCCAGGCTGGCACTGCCTTCCTCGAAACGGAAATTCACCGACAGCCGTTGAGCATGTCGACTCAGTGCCTGATAACCCTCGGGCATCAATGCATTGGGGGTAACGGCCATGGCCTGGACGGTTTGGGCAATAAAACCGTTGGCGGCCACAATGGCCTGGCCGTCAGTACTTTGGGCAAAGGTCACCAGTGCTTTAGCCCAGGGATTTTTGCCATTGGGTGGCAGGTAGAAGAACAATCGACGGGACAGCGGATAGTCTTCCGTGGCAATCAGGCTGTTGAGCGGCAACATGGCTTGCGATTGCCCGTCGACAATGGCCACGGTTTTGGCCTGGCGCACATAGGGCAATCCGATAAATCCGATGCCTTGCGGGTCGGCGCTGACCGCATCGGACAGTTGCTCGCTGGACTCGAAGCGTTTCGCCGTGCTGCTCAGAGCTTTCCCACGGCTACTGAGGAGCAGTTCCTTGAAGGTGTCGTAAGTCCCGGACTGATCATCCCGCGCATACAGATGAATGGGTCCGCCGCGGCCGCCGATGTCTTCCCAGTTTTTTACCTCGCCATTGAAAATGCGCGCCAGTTGCACGGTGTCGAGTTGGTTCAGCGGATTGCCCGGATGCAGGATGATCGCCAGGCCATCGATGGCAATGACCTGTTCGGCGCTCGGGCTTTTCAGGTCACCGAGGGATTGCAGGCTGCCCAGTTCGCTGTCCTTGATCGGGCGCGACGAGGCGGCCAGGTCGGCGCTGGCTGCTTTGAGCGCAGTGAAGCCTGTGCTGGAACCATGGGCCGCCACCTCCACCATGACCCGCCGGCCTTGAACGGTTTCGCCGACGATGCGCAGTTCATTGGCGGTGTCCGGGGTTTCGCGGTGAATCCTGCGCAGGCCCTGTTCGCTCAGCAGGCCCTCGACCAGTGCCGGTCCCAATGCCGCGCCGATGGTGTTGGAACCCTGGATGCGCAGCACTGTGCCGTGTTCGGGTATCGGCAAGTCGCCGGCCGGGGCCGCCTGCGGCAAGCCCATGCACAGCATCAACAGGAACAACACGCGCAGCATCATGCCGGCACCTTACATAGCCAAAGGAGGTGCCGGGAGAATAAGTCAGTAAGGTTTCCGAAAAATGACAGGTTGTGCGATGGACCAATGTGGGAGCGAGCTTGCTCGCGATGGGGCCTTAACATTCAATATCGATGTTGAATAAAAGACCGCTATCGTCGGAACGCCGCCCGGAGCAAGCTCGCTCCCACAGGGTATTGATGTGATCAGGAGAAATCAGCTCAACTCAAGCCAGATCGGCGCATGGTCCGAAGGTTTTTCCATACCGCGCAGTTCGTAGTCCACCCCTGCGGCCTTCACCCGTGGCAGCAAGCCCTGGGAGGCGAGGATCAGGTCGATGCGCAGGCCACGCTTGGGTTCGTCTTCGAAGCCACGGCTGCGGTAGTCAAACCAGCTGAAGGTGTCGGTCACGTCCGGGTTCAGGTGACGGAAACTGTCGACCAGGCCCCAGTTCTTCAAGCGGGCCATCCACTCGCGCTCTTCCGGCAGGAAGCTGCATTTGCCGGTTTTCAGCCAGCGCTTCATGTTGTCCGGGCCGATGCCGATATCGCAGTCTTCCGGGGAGATGTTCACATCGCCCATCACCACCAGTGGCTGGTCGTTCTCGAACTGGCTTTCCAGCAGTTGCTGCAAATCGCTGTAGAAGCGTTCCTTGGCCGGGAATTTGGTCGGGTGGTCGCGGTTTTCGCCCTGTGGGAAATAACCGTTCATGATGGTCACCGGCACACCATTGGCGTCGGCGAAGGTGCCCCAGATGAAGCGTCGTTGGGCGTCTTCTTCGTCGGTGGCGAAACCCTTGTGCAGGGCCAGCGGCTCCTGTCGCGAGAGCAGGGCGACGCCGTAATGCCCCTTTTGTCCGTGGAAGTACACGTGGTAGCCCAGTGCTCTGACTTCATCGAGGGGAAACTGGTCGTCGTGGACCTTGGTTTCCTGCAAGCCGATCACATCGGGCTGGTGCTTTTCGATCAGCGCCGCCAGCTGATGGGGACGGGCGCGCAGCCCGTTGATGTTGAAGGAGACGATCTTCATGGTCGGCAGTCCTGGCAAAAGGGCGATGCTAGCTGACATGTGGGAATCGGGCCAGTGTGGGGTGAGGGGATTTACTGTGTTCTGTCGGACCTGTGTTGACCATCCCGGCCTCTTTGTCGATTTCATTGCCTACACTGATTTCGGATCTGTAAGGAACTGTGTCAGCGCCGATCCGCTCGTAACAACAAGAGTGCAGCCACCCGAGCTGTACCGGGGAGATCAACCGTCATGCCCGAAACCTCGACCGCCATCGCCGATATTCACATGCTTGACAGCGGCTACGCCCGCGAAGCGCGTTCGCTCCTGTACCAGGCTTATCGACACGAGCCGACTTTCGGCTATTTGTTCGAAGCCGAACGCCCCGGTTACGAACAGCGGGTTCGTGCCACCGTGCGCGAACTGGTGAGCCAGCATTTTCTCCAGGACCTGCCCGCCATCGGCCTGCTGGTCAACGACCGCCTGATCGGCATCGCTCTGATCGCACCGCCGCAACGTCGGCTTGGCGTCACCGAAAGTTGGGCCTGGCGCCTGCGCATGGTGCTCAGTACGGGATTTCGCTGCACCCGTCGCTACCTCGAATATCATGCTGCCGTGGAGGCCTGTGTGCCGAACGACTCGGTGCACGTCCTGCCATTGCTGGGGGTGCATCCACAATTCCAGGGCAAACATTTCGGCGAGCAGTTGTTGCAGGCCGTGCACAACTGGTGCGCGGTGGATGAAAACTCACAGGGCGTGATCCTCGACACCGGGAATCCGCGTTATCTGGAGTTCTACAAGCGTCAAGGCTACGAGGAAATTGGTGAGGTCGCCGTAGGACCGATCCGCGAACACGTGTTTTTTCACCCCAATCCCCAGGTGTTACAAACAGCAACTGCTTGAACGGCGAACTTTCCGGGCATGTCAGGCTCTATCACGCTCTCAAGCTCGTGATAGCATCCGCGCCTATGAAGTTTCCAGGAAGAATTACCAGTGGCGTGCTCATGCTGTTATCCAGCTGCACGGCGCTGGCGCAAAGTGAATTGGATGTGCGGATCAAACCGTCCAACGATGAACTGAAGGCCAATATRGAGGGCTATATCGGCAGCCTCGGCGATCGTGACGAAGAAGCCTTGCAGCGCTTCGGTCGTGGCGCCGAAGAGCAGGCGCGCAAGGCCTCCCAGGCCTTGGGTTATTACCAGCCGCACATCGACAGCGAGGTGAAAGGTGGCAAGACACCACGCCTGGTGTTGACCATCGATCCTGGCGAGCCGGTGCATCTGCGCAATGTGACGATACGCGTCGACGGACCGGCGGCCTCCCTCAAAACCTTTCGTGTACCCAAGAGCGACGCGCTCAAACCAGGGGCGGTGCTCAATCATGGGCATTACGAGGACGCCAAGCGCCTGATCCAGAATCAGGCTTCGCGCTATGGCTTTTTCAGCGGCCGTTTCACCCGTTCAAAATTGTCGGTCGACCCGCGAGCCGGCGTCGCCGATATCGAACTGATCTATGAAAGTGGCCCGCGCTATACCTTGGGCAAGGTCAGTTTCGAGGGTGATACGCCGTTCGATGACGAGCTGCTGCAACGCATGGTGCCATTCAAGGCCGGCGAGCCGTATGACTCGGAACTGATCGCCGAACTCAATCAGAATCTGCAATCGAGYGGGTACTTCGAAGGCGTGCGCGTGGACGCGGCACCCAAGGCGTCCAAGGACGATGCGATCCCGGTGGACGTCAAGCTCGAAACCCGCAAGCCGCGGACCATGGGCCTGGGCCTGGGTTTCTCCACCGACGTCGGCCCACGCGCCAAGGCCAACTGGACCCGACACTGGGTCAACGCCCAAGGGCACAGTTATGGCTGGGAGACCGAAGTCTCGGCGCCGCGGCAAAACGTCGGGCTGTTCTACGACATTCCACTGGACCCGCCACTGACCGACAAACTGCGTTTTGCCGGCGGTTATCAGAATGAGGACATCGCCGGCACCGACACCCACAGCAAGTTGCTGACCCTCGGCCCCGAATGGCACAGCAAATTGCCCAGCGGCTGGCAACGGGTGGTGTCGCTGAAGTGGCAGCGCGAGGATTACCAACTTGGCGATGACTCCGGACTCAGTAACCTGCTGATGCCCGGCGTGAATTATTCGTACCTGAAAAGCGACAACCGCATCGACCCGCATAACGGCTATCGGCTGCAATTCGAATCCAGAGTGGCCAAGGAAGGTTTGGGTTCCGACAGCAACCTGCTCTACGGCACGGCGCTGGTCAAAGGCTTGACCACGGTGTTCGACAACCATCGTTTTCTCGGGCGGGTGCAGGTCGGCGGCAGTGCCACCAACGGCTTCAAATCGGTGCCGCCATCGCTGCGCTTCTTCGCCGGTGGCGATCAGAGCGTGCGCGGTTACGACTATCAGAGCCTGTCCCCGGAAAACTCCGACGGTGCCCGTATCGGTGGTCGCTACATGGTGGCCGCCAGCGCGGAATATCAGTATTCCATCGCCGAAAAATGGCGGGTCGCGACCTTTGTCGATCAGGGCAACTCCTTCAATACACTCGAACTGCCGAATCTCAAGACCGGGGTCGGTATCGGCGTGCGCTGGGTATCGCCGGTGGGGCCTATCCGCCTCGACCTGGCCCGCGCGCTGGACGACGATGGCGGCTTTCGACTGCACTTTTCCATGGGGCCTGAGCTGTGAAGCGTGGTTTGAAAGTAACGCTG
>NZ_JBGCUL010000138.1:0-8256 GCF_054177685.1 Pseudomonas sp. P5_A2_2 | reverse complement strand
GCACCAAGGGTACCGTGCGCGAGGGCGGCAACCGGGTCCCTGCAATCATGACCTGGCCTGGAAAAATCAAGCCCAATGCCAAGAACCACGACATTCTCGGCGGGCTCGACTTGATGGCGACCTTCGCCTCGGTGGCCGGCATCAAATTGCCGGAGAAGGATCGCGAAGGCCAGCCAATCTATTTCGACAGCTACGACATGACCCCCGTGATAACCGGCACTGGCCCCGACCCACGTAAAGAGTGGTTCTACTTCACCGAAAACGAGTTGTCGCCGGGGGCCGCCCGTGTAGGCAACTACAAGGCCGTGTTCAACCTGCGTGGCGACAATGGTGCGCTGACCGGCGGCCTGGCCGTGGACTCCAATCTGGGCTGGAAAGGTGAGTCGAAGTACGTGGCGGTCGTACCACAAGTCTTTGACTTGCTGCAAGATCCCCAGGAGCGCTACGACATCTTCATGAGTAACATCACCGAGCGCACCTGGACCATGGTGCCGATCAGTCAGGCGATCAACAAGCTGATGCAGACCTACATCAAATACCCTCCCCGCAAGCTGCAAAGCATGGGCTACGACGGGCCGATCGAATTGTCCAAGTACCAGAAATTCCAGTCGATACGGGAAGAATTGCAGAAGGAGGGCGTCACTATCCCGATGCCAAACTAGCCCTGCTGCGGCGGTCTTGTTCAAGACTGTTGCATTCCTGTCAGCCAGTGGTGAGGGGAGCCCCCTCACCACAGCGGGTCAGATGTTTACCCGGTCAACCCAGCACTTCCCGCATCCGATACCAGAACATGCCAAGGGCCAGCAACGGTGAACGCAGGGCGCGTCCTCCGGGGAAGGTCATGTGCGGCACTGCGCTGAACACGTCGAAGCCTTTGCTGTGTCCGGCATGGATCGCTTCGCCCAACAACTTCGCGCACCAGTGAGTCACGTTCAGGCCGTGGCCGGAGTAGCCTTGGGCATAGAACACGTTCGGGTGCTGGCTCAAGCGCCCGACCTGGGGGAAGCGGTTGGCCGAGATGCCGATCTTGCCGCCMCACTGGAAGTCGATGCGCACATTGACCAGTTGCGGGAACACCTTGAGCATTTGCGGGCGCATGTAGGCGCTGATGTCCGAAGGATCACGCCCGGAATAATGGCACGCGCCGCCGAACAGCAAACGCCGGTCAGCCGAGAGCCGGTAGTAATCCAGTCCGACCTTCTGGTCGCACAGCGCGAGGTTGTGCGGGATCAGTTTTGCAGCGACCTCTTCCGACAACGGCTCGGTGGCGATGATGTAGCTGCCCGCCGGGAGCACCTTGCCGCTGAGCTTCGGTTCAAGCTCTTCCAGGTGCGCGTTGCAGGCCAGCACCAACGTGCCGGCGCGCACCGTGCCACCGGCGCAACGGACCTGCACCGTGCTGCCGTGGATCAACTCCAGCACCGGACTCTGCTCGAAGATCTGCACGCCAAGGGACTCGGCGACCTTCGCTTCACCGAGCGCCAGGTTCAGCGGATGCAAATGCCCCGAGCCCATGTCCACCAGGCCACCGGCATACACACCGGAGTTCACCACCTGCTCACGGATCTGCTCTGGCGCGACCAGTCGGGTTTCAAAGGCATAACCGGACTCGATCAGTTCTGCCTGCTCGGTCTTGAACGCGTTGAACTGGGCCGGCGTGTTGGCCAGTTCACAGAAGCCCCAGCGCAGGTCGCAATCGATGCCGTGTTCGCGGATGCGATTGGCCACGACTTGCACCGATTCGGTCCCGGCATGTTCCAGGTATTGCACGCCATCGGCGCCGATGTGCCTGGCAAAACCGCTGACGTCATGACCGATGCCGCGAATCAACTGGCCGCCGTTGCGCCCGCTGGCGCCCCAGCCTATCCGCCGGGCCTCCAGCAGGACCACCGAGAGCCCGCGCCGGGCCAGTTCGATGGCGGTGTTGATGCCGGTGAATCCCGCGCCGACCACGCAGACATCGGCCTCAAGGTCCGAGGTCAGTGCGGGACGCTGCCGCATGCCGCTGGCGGACGCAGCGTACCAGGAGAGGGTGTGTTCCTTGGTGTACTGATTCATTTGTTGGACTTCACTTTGCTCCACGAGCGGGTCATCAGGCGCATGATCGACTGCGGCGGCGTGGTGGAGATGTAGAGTTTGTCGAGGACTTCCTGGGACGGATAAACCTCGGGATTGTTGACCAGCTCCGGGTCCATGTACTGCTTGGCGGCCGGGTTCGGGTTGGCATAGCCGACCGACGCGCTGACCTTGGCAATCACTTGCGGGTCCAGCAGGTAGTTGATGAAGGCGTAGGCTTCTTTCGGATTGCTGGCGTCGGCGGGGGTGGCCAGCAAGTCGAACCACAGGTTGGCGCCTTCCTTGGGAATGGCGTAGGCGATGTTCACGCCGTTCTTGGCTTCCCTGGCGCGGTTGGCGGCCTGGAACACGTCACCCGAGTAACCGAACGCCACGCAGATGTCGCCGTTGGCCAGGTCCGATACGTACTTGGAGGAGTGGAAGTAGGTGATGTAGGGACGGATCTGCAGCAGCTTGGCTTCGGCCTTTTTGAAGTCCTCGGGGTTTTCGCTGCGCGGGTCCATGCCCATGTAGTTGAGCATCGCGGGAAACACTTCGTCCGCCGAGTCCATCATCGACACGCCACAGGCGCTCAGCTTCTTGATGTTTTCCGGCTCGAACAGCACGGCCCAGGAATCGATGTGATCGATGCCCAGCACCTGCTTGACCTTGTCGACGTTATAACCGATGCCGTTGGTGCCCCACAGGTACGGCACCGAGTGCGCGTTACCCGGATCGTTTTTCTCCAGCAGCGCCAGCAGTTTCGGGTCGAGGTTCTTGAAGTTCGGCAGCTGCTCGCGATCGAGCTTGAGGAACGCGCCGGCCTTCACCTGGCGGGCGAGAAAGTGGTTGGACGGCACCACCACGTCATACCCGGTACGACCGGCAAGCAGCTTGCCTTCCAGGGTTTCGTTGGAATCGAATACGTCGTAGATCACCTTGRTCCCGGTCTTGGCCTGGAAGTCGGYGAGGGTGGTTTCGCCGATGTAGTCGGTCCAGTTGTAGACGCTGACCTGGGGTTGGGCCTGGGCAACGGCGCTGAACAGGACCGCCAGCGCGACCGGGACCACGGATTTCAAAAGACGCATATCGATACCTCTTGGAATTATTGGATGCTTCAGGTGGTTTTTTAGTGTTCTGGCGGCCGCCATCGCRAGCAGGCTCGCTCCCACATTTGAAATGCATTCCCCTGTAGGAGCGAGCCTGCTCGCGATGAGGTCGTCACGGACAACGAAGATCTCAGACGCTGAGCATCAGGAACTCACGCTCCCACGAACTGATCACCCGTTTGAAGTTCTCGTGCTCGGCGCGTTTGACCGCGACATAGCCCCGTACGAACTTGCTGCCCAGGTAGCGGCTGATGGTGTCGCATTCTTCCATCTGGGTCAGGGCGTCCTCGATGGTGATCGGCAGGCGCAGGTTGCGACGCTCATAGGCGCGGCCCTGTACCGCGGCGCTCGGTTCGATGCGCTCGACCATGCCCAGGTAACCGCACAGCAAGCTGGCGGCGATGGCCAGGTACGGGTTGGCGTCAGCGCCCGGCAGACGGTTCTCGACGCGCATGGCATCCGGGCTTGAGGTCGGCACGCGCAGGCCGACGGTGCGGTTTTCTTCGCCCCATTCGACGTTCACCGGTGCCGAGGTGTCCGGCAGGAAGCGGCGGAACGAGTTGACGTTCGGCGCGAACATCGGCAGCACTTTCGGGATGTACTTCTGCAAGCCACCGATGTGATGCAGGAACAGCTCGCTCATGTTGCCATCGGCATCGGCAAAGATCGGCTGGCCGGTGGCAATGTCCACCACACTCTGGTGAAGGTGCATGGCGCTGCCAGGTTCATCGCCGACCGGCTTGGCCATGAAGGTTGCCGCCACGTTGTGCTTGAGCGCGGCTTCACGCATGGTGCGTTTGAATACGGTGATCTGGTCGGCCAGGTCCAGTGCGTTGCCATGACGGAAGTTGATTTCCATCTGCGCCGGGCCGTCTTCATGGATCAGCGTGTCGAGGTCCAGGCCCTGCAATTCACACCAGTCATAGACGTCTTCGAACAGCGGATCGAATTCGTTGGCCGCGTCGATGGAGAACGACTGGCGACCGCTTTCGGCGCGGCCCGAACGGCCCATCGGCGCCTTGAGCGGCAAGTCCGGGTCTTCGCAGCGCTGGGTCAGGTAGAACTCCATTTCCGGCGCGACAATCGGCCGCCAGCCCTTGTCGGTGTACAACTGCAGGACTTTCTTCAGCACGTTGCGCGGCGACAGTTCGATCGGGTTGCCGAACTTGTCGAAGGTGTCGTGGATCACGATGGCGGTCGGCTCGATGGCCCATGGCACCACGTAAACGGCGTCGGCGTCCGGCTTGCAGACCATGTCGATATCGGCCGGGTCGAGCAGGTCGTAGTAGATGTCGTCGTCGACAAAGTCCCCGGTTACCGTTTGCAACAGCACACTTTCCGGCAGGCGCATGCCTCGCTCATGCAGGAACTTGTTGGTGGGTGCGATTTTGCCGCGTGCAATGCCGGTCAGATCGCTGACGACGCACTCGACTTCGGTAATCTTGTGATCTTTCAGCCAAGTGAACAGCTGATCGAAAGGGACATTCATAAAGACCTCGTTATTGGTTTTATTAACGCCAGGGGAGGCCGGTTTCATCCGCCGGACACTTCCCCTGTAGCGCGTTGACGTCTATCTTGGGCGAGCCTTGCGGTTCCATCTATCCACTTTAAGCAGCACAAAGCGCACCAAAAGAGTGCGTAAGGTCGCCCCATGACAGGTTGCAATTCCCTCCAGGTCCAAGCGTTCAACACCGCCGATGTCGCCGAGCAAATCCGCGCCACACCGGGCTGGGTCCAGCATTACCAACAGATGTCGCCGGGGCATTTCGCGGGTAGGGTGCGCTATCTGGATCTGCAGGGCGTGGAGATTTACGAAGAGTCGATGAACACCCGGGTCGAGCAGAATTTCAGCGCACCCCAGGGTTCGTTGTCGTTCTGTTTCGATCGCGGCGACAACGCGCTGTACGTGTTGAATGGTGAAAGCCGCAACATCTGGATCACCCCGGAGAACTACCAGGAAATCGCCGTGGTGTTCGGGCCGGAGTTCGTAAAGCGCCACAGCCTGGACATCGCTCGGCTCGAAGGGTTGTTCCTGGCGCCGCTCAACTCCCGGCAGAATGCGTTGTTCTGCCGTTGGCTCAGCGGGACGTTGACGCGGTTGTCGCAGACCTTCGATCCACCGAGCCGCGAAGCGCTGACCCAGCAACTGCTGGAAGATTGTCTATTCATTCTCGATAACGCCTGCGTCGGTCTCGACCAGGGCGCCTTGCAGCGTCGGGCCGGGGAGCGGGCGATCATGAAGCGGGTCGGGGAATGGGCGGCGGACACCCCGGAAGAACACCTCAACCTGCTGGAGTTGTCCCAGGTTGCCGGGGTTTCACTGCGCCAGTTGCAGCATGCGTTCAAGACTTACACCGGCATGGCGCCGACCCAATGGCTGCGCCTGCGCCGACTCAACAGCGCCCGCCGCGAATTGCTCAGCCGCACGCCGACGCAAGCCACCGTGGCCGAGGTGGCCATGCACTGGTCGTTCTGGCATCTGGGGCGGTTTTCCAGCAGCTACCGCGCGTTGTTCAACGAGCTGCCGAGTGACACCCTCAAGCGTGCGAGTACCACTCAGGCAAGCGGTCGCAGCCGACGTTAGAACGTCGGTGGTGTAATCACCCAGATCACCACCGCATCGACATCGCCGGGATTGCCGTAGCGGTGCGGTTCCTGGCTGGAAAAGCTGAAGCTGTCGCCTTCGTTGAGCTGGAAATGGCGTTCGCCGACCCACAACTCGAAACTCCCCGAGAGCAAGTAACCGGCTTCTTCACCGTCGTGGCTGTAGCTTTGCTGGCTGTAGGTGCCGGGCGGGAAACGCGAGTGGAGCATTTCCAGTTGGCGGTTGGCTTGCGGGGTCAGCAACTGATCGACGATGCCGTCTTCGTAATGCACGTTCAGGCGGCTGTTCTTGCGCACCACCACACCATCGTCTTCGGGCGCGGTGACCGCTTCACTGGCGAAGAACCACTGGATAGTGACGCCCAGACTGCGGGCAATGTTGAACAGCGCCGGGATCGACGGGTAGGCAAGGTTGCGCTCCAGCTGGCTGATGTAGCCGGCGGTGAGTTCGCTCTGTTGCGCCAGTTCCGCCAGGGTCATGCCCCGGCGCTTGCGCAGGCCGCGAATGCGCGTGCCGAGGAAATGCGGCTCGGCGCTGCCGGTTGCGGGCTGTGATTTGCTGTTGTTGCTCATGGAAAATTCCGAACCGGGAGGAGGATCGCATCCCCTGTAGGAGTGAGCCTGCTCGCGATGCGGTGGGTCAGCCAACATTGATGTTGAATGTACTGACGCTATCGCGAGCAGGCTCACTCCTACAGGGGCGGTGTGAGCCGTTAAAGCCCCGGAGTATAAACAGCCTTAAAGCTCCCACGCGACTTTCAGTCCTTCATAGATCGCTTCTTCGGCGGTGCGCGGCGCCAGGCAGTCGCCGATGCGGCGGAACTCCACCAGCCCTTGCAGTTCAGCACCCAGGGTATCGACCGGTTGATGGCCCTGGCACAGCACCAGGGTGTCGATGTTCTCCATCAGCATCGGCTCACCGCTGGCGGTGTGTTGCAGGTACACCGTGTTGTCGTCGCAGCCATACAACCGCGCGTACGGCGTGATCGGTACCCCGAGTTTATGCAGCTCCCCGGCCAGTTGATCGCGCACGTACAGCGGCAAGTTTTCCCCGCAATGGGTGCCGTTGACCGCCAGTTGCACCTGGTGCCCGGCGCGAACCAGACGTTCGGCGATGCCGGGGCCGATCCAGTCGCAACGCCAGTCGACCACCACCACTGAACGGCCGATCTGGACTTCATCGCGCAACACCTGCCAGGCGTCCACCACCTGCAATTCACCGCCACGCTCGAAGGGCGGCCAGTAGGGCTCGGCACCGGTAGCGACGATCACCATGTCCGGTTTTTCCTGCTCCACCAGTGCCCGGTCGACTCGGGTATTGCGCACCACGCGCACACCGGCCAGTTGCATTTCCCGTTGCAGGTTGGTGCTCGCACCGCCGAATTCGCTGCGTCGTGGCAACAGTTGCGCGAGCAACACCTGACCACCCAATTGCGAACTGGCTTCGTACAGCGTCACCTCATGGCCACGCTGGGCCGCGACGGTGGCGGCTTTCATCCCGGCCGGACCGCCGCCGGCAATCATGATGCGTTTGCGCTGTGGCGCTTGTCGGCGTTCGCCGAAGATCAGTTCGCGCCCGGTTTCCGGGTGCTGGATGCAGGAAATCGGCAAGCCCTTGTGGAAGTGGCCGATGCACGCCTGGTTGCAGGCAATGCACGCCCGCACGTCTTCGACGCGGCCGGTGTCGGTCTTGTTGGGCATTTGTGGATCACAAATCAGCGCCCGGGTCATGCCGCACACATCGGCCTGGCCGCGAGCCAGAATCAGCTCGGCTTCCTGGGGCTGGTTGATGCGCCCGGTGACGAACAGCGGAATGTTCAAATTCGCCTTGAACGTCCCGGCTTCTCTGGTCAGGTACGCCGCTTCGATCGCCATGGGTGGCACGATGTGCACCGCGCCGCCAAGGGATGCCGAAGTGCCGGCGACGATATGCACGTAATCAAGCTGCGTTTGCAGTGACTGCACGGCGGCCAGGGATTCGTCTTCGGTCAGTCCTTCCGGGTCGCGCTCGTCGGCGGAAATGCGCAGGCCGACGATGAACTGCTCGTCGGTCGCCGCACGCACCGCGGCGATCACTTCACGGAGAAAACGCAATCGCTGTTCCAGCTCACCGTTGTAACCATCGGTACGCCGGTTGACCCGCGGATTGATGAACTGCGCCGGCAGGTAACCGTGGCTGGCCACGACTTCGACGCCATCGATGCCTGCCTGATGCAGGCGCCGGGCGGCAGCGGCGTAACCGGCGACGATCTCATCGATCATGGCCTGGTCCAGCGCGCGGGGCATCACCCGGAAGCGTTCGTTGGGCACCGACGAGGCGGAGTAGGCCACCGCCAGCAGGCCATCGCTGGACTCCATGATCTCCCGGCCCGGATGGAACACCTGGGACAACACCAGGGTGCCGTGGGCATGGCAGGTTTGCGCCAGTTTGCGGTAGCCCTCGATGCACGCATCGTCGGTGGCCATCAGCACGTGGGAGGTGTAGCGC
>NZ_JBGCUL010000137.1:0-8328 GCF_054177685.1 Pseudomonas sp. P5_A2_2 | reverse complement strand
CGTTCACCCCGGCCGGAGACATGCACGTGCTGCTGGGCGACTTCACCGGCCACGGTCTGCCGGCGGCGGTGGGTGCCATGCCCCTGGCCGAAGTCTTCTACGGAATGACCGCCAAGGGCTATGGCCTGGCGGAAACCCTGCGCGAGATGAATGCCAAGCTCAAGCGCATCCTGCCGGTGGACATGTTTTGCTGTGCCACGTTGCTGTGCTTGAGTTTTCAGCGTCGTTCGGTGGAGGTTTGGAACGGCGGAATGCCCGACGGTTATCTGCATTGCATTGCCAGTGGCGAGCGAACGCCTCTGCCGGCGCGGCATCTGCCTTTGGGTGTGCTGAGCCCGGAATCCTTCGATGAGCGCACCGAGGTGTTTCCCATGGCGCTCGGGGATCGGGTTTTCCTGTTGTCCGATGGGGTGATCGACACCTGCGACGCCAATGACCAGTTGTTTGGCGTGCAGCGATTGCAGCAGGTGTTTGCCGCCAATCGGCATCCAGATGCGCTGTTCGAAGAGATCGAGCGGGCGCTGCGACAGTTTGGCGCAGAAGCGCGCGACGATGTCAGCATGGTTGAAATCAGCTTGCTGGAGCCGACGCAGGTCGCTGCGCCGGCGTTGGTCTACTCCGACAGCGGCCAGTCGTGCCCGCTGGACTGGTCGGTGAGCTTCGAGTTTCGCGCCGCCACGCTCAAGCGCTTCAATCCGTTGCCCTATCTGTTGCAGTTGCTGCTTGAGGTGCATGGTCTGCGGGCCCAGAGCGGTGCGCTCTACAGTGTGCTGGCGGAACTCTATTCCAACGCGCTGGAGCACGGCGTGCTGGGGCTGGACTCGAGCCTCAAGCGCGATGCGACGGGTTTTGCGCGTTATTATCAGCAACGCAATACCCGGCTGGACGAACTTCAGGAAGGCTATGTACGGTTGCATTTGCAGGTGGCGCCAACAGAGGACGGCGGTTGCCTGACCATTCGCATCGAAGACAGCGGCAAGGGTTTCGATGTCGAGAGGGTGATGAAAAGACCTGTGGATGACATCCGCCTGTCGGGACGTGGAGTCAGTCTGATCCGCCAGTTGGGGCGTAATGCCCGCTGGACCGACGATGGTCGAAGTGCAAACGTGGAGTTTATCTGGAAGGCTGCGCAGTAATCCGCGCATTCTTGATCAAGGAGTGAGCAAGTGGACGACAAACATGTGGATCGCAGCGTGCTGAGTGCGTTACAGGAAGTGATGGAAGAGGGCTATCCCGATTTGCTGGATATCTTTCTTGCGGACTCCGAAGAGCGCCTGAACGCCTTGCGAACGGCTGACAGTACTGCATTGCTCGTTGCAACCGCCCATAGCTTCAAGGGCAGCAGCAGCAATATGGGCGCGGTCAGGCTGGCCGAACTATGCCATCGGCTTGAACAGCAGGCCAGAAGCTCGCCATGGGCTGGCATTCAGGAGCTGGTCGGCGAAATCGACCACGAATTCGCCGGCATCCGGCCTCTTTACGAAGCTGAACGACAGCGTTGCGCGGCGAAAATCTGAGCATGCGCTTCATTTGGTCTCCTTCGAGTGAAACTGGCTCGACCTTTGCAGTTAACTCTCCAACTGTACTTACGAGCCCCGTGCAGCGGAGACCGTTTCATGCCCGTTACCCCCAATATTCTGCTTCAGGCCTCCAGGCAGGCCAAGACTCAGGCCGCCTGCGCCAATCCTCCGGCGCAGACCGCTGAGCCCGGGGACAAGGCCGCAAGCTTCGCTCATGTCTATGCCAATCAGGCCCAGAGCAAGCCTAATGCGTCGGCGGATACCTCGGTCAAGCCGAGTCGCGAAAAAAGCTCCGATGCCGCCGGAGAAAAAGACGCTGGCGACGACAAGTCTGCCGCCGGGGAGCCGGTGGTTGCCGATGGCGGCAAATCCTTGCCTGCCGACACGCCGGTGCAGGCTGACGACAAGTCTGTCGACGATGATGCGTCAGATGCCGAGCCGGCGCTGATCGTCGATGCCGTACCGCTCGATCCGGCGCTTGATCCCTCGTTGCAGCAAGCCGTACAGCCAGTAGTAACTGCGCCGGCGCCGGCAACACCTGCCGTGGCCAACATTGTGCCGCCAACGGTTGGCGCGCCGGTTGCCGCAGCAATCACCGTAACAGCCACGCCGGCACAGGCTGCTGCTGACGGCGATTTCGATCCGCAGGCTGATCCGCTCGATGCATTGCCGGCGGTGCGCCTGGCAATGGAACAGAGCGGTCACGTTTCGGCTTCCAGCCAGGCGCAGCCCAAGGCTGCTCCGACACAGGCGCAAGCCCAGGCTGACGGTGAGCTGACACCGGCGCAGAACTTTGCCGCCGGCATGGCGACTCTGCTGGATGTTCAGGCCGACAAGAACAGCACCAACCAAGGGGACGACAAGGCTTTCAGCGGCTTGATCGATGACGGCCTGAAGGATCTCAAGTCCGCCAGCAGCGACACCCGTGTCGATGATTTCGCCAACCGTCTGGCCGCGCTGACCCAGGCGGCCACACCGAAGACAGCCAATGCCTTGCCGGTGAACCAGCCGATCGCCATGCACCAGAGCGGCTGGACCGAAGAGGTGGTGAACCGGGTCATGTACCTGTCCAGCGCCAATCTCAAGGCCGCGGACATCCAGTTGCAGCCCGCTGAGCTCGGGCGCCTGGACATTCGGGTGAACATGGTTCCCGATCAACAGACCCAGGTCACGTTCATGAGTGCGCATCCGGGTGTCCGTGAGGCGCTGGATGGCCAGGTCCATCGCTTGCGCGACATGTTCGCGCAGCAGGGCATGGGGCAGGTCGATGTCAACGTTTCGGACCAGTCCCGTGGTTCGCAGCAAGGGCAGGAACAGGCCCGGCAAAGCCAGAGCGGGAAGACCAGCGCCAGCGGCGGTCGCCTCGATTCAACGGATGACGACATGACCCCGGGCGTCGCTGAAGTGGCTGCCAATACCATCAGCGTGATCGGCTCCAGCGCGGTCGATTACTACGCCTGACGAACACAATACCTGACCCTGTGGGAGCGAGCTTGCTCGCGATGATCGTTAACGATAACGCGTGTTTACTGGCTAAACGCGGCGCTCTTGAATTCTTCGCGAGCAGGCTCGCTCCTACATGGCATAACACTTGCTCTTGCCTTGCCGTGCGACTGTGAAAACCCGATTAGTGACGGATTATTGGCATGGCGAAGAGCGACGCAGCAGTAAAAGACCCCGCAACCAAAGGCAAACTCAAGCTGATTATCGTGATCGTGGTGGCCCTGCTGCTGGCGATCGGTGTGTCCGTGGGGGCGACCTGGTACTTCATGCACAGCGCTCAGAGCAAGCCTGCCGCCGCCGAGGCGCAAATCGCTCCCGTCGGCAAACAGCCCGCGATTTTCGAGGCGATGGCGCCGGCTTTCGTGGCCAACTTCAACCAGAACGGTCGCCAGCGCTACATGCAAGTAAGCATCACCATGCTCGCGCGTAACCAGGCGGATCTGGAGGCGCTCAAGGTCCACATGCCGGTGATCCGCAATAACCTGGTGATGCTGTTTTCCGGGCAGGACTTCGCGACTCTCGCGTCGCCGGTCGGCCAGGAAATGCTGCGGCAGAAAGCCACCGCCAGCGTCCAGGAAGTGGCGCAGAAAGAGCTCGGCAAAGTGGTGATCGAACAGTTGCTTTTCACTAATTTCGTACTGCAGTAGGAACACGACATGGCCGTGCAGGACCTGCTGTCCCAGGATGAGATCGACGCGCTGTTGCATGGCGTCGACGATGGTCTGGTACAGACCGAAAACGCTGCCGAACCCGGCACCGTCAAAAGCTATGACCTGACCAGCCAGGATCGCATCGTCCGTGGACGCATGCCGACCCTGGAAATGATCAACGAGCGTTTCGCCCGCTATACCCGCATCAGCATGTTCAACATGCTGCGTCGCTCGGCGGACGTGGCGGTCGGCGGCGTGCAGGTGATGAAGTTCGGCGAATACGTGCACTCGCTGTACGTGCCGACCAGTCTCAACCTGGTCAAGATCAAACCCCTGCGCGGCACCGCGCTGTTCATCCTCGACGCCAAACTGGTGTTCAAGCTGGTGGACAACTTCTTCGGCGGCGACGGCCGGCACGCCAAGATCGAAGGGCGTGAATTCACCCCGACCGAACTGCGTGTGGTGCGCATGGTGCTGGAGCAGGCGTTCGTCGATCTGAAGGAAGCCTGGCAGGCGATCATGGAAGTCAATTTCGAGTACATCAACTCGGAAGTGAATCCGGCCATGGCCAACATCGTCGGCCCGAGCGAGGCCATTGTGGTGTCGACCTTCCACATCGAACTCGATGGCGGTGGCGGCGACCTGCACGTGACCATGCCGTACTCGATGATCGAACCGGTGCGCGAAATGCTCGACGCCGGCTTCCAGTCGGACCTCGACGACCAGGACGAGCGCTGGGTCAACGCCCTGCGCCAGGACGTGCTGGACGTCGACGTGCCAATCGGGGCGACGGTGGCCCGTCGTCAGTTGCGCCTGCGCGACATCCTGCACATGCAGCCGGGGGATGTGATCCCGGTCGAGATGCCGGAAGAAATGATCATGCGCGCCAACGGCGTGCCGGCCTTCAAGGTCAAGATGGGCTCGCACAAGGGCAACCTGGCATTGCAAGTGATCGAGCCGATCGAGCGCCGTTGACCGGCGCTAGAACCCATTCGCGATTAACCGAATTCTGAATTTTTGCTCGCCGAGGACACTGACAATATGAACACGCAGGACGATCAGGCACTGGCCGATGAATGGGCTGCGGCCCTGGAAGAAACCGGCGATGCCGGGCAGGCTGACATCGACGCTTTGCTGGCCGCCGATTCCGGCAGCTCCGCGTCCAACCGCCTGCCAATGGAAGAGTTCGGCAGCGTGCCGAAAAACAACGATCCGGTCACCCTCGACGGTCCGAACCTGGACGTAATCCTCGATATCCCGGTGTCGATTTCCATGGAAGTGGGCAGCACCGACATCAACATCCGCAACCTGTTGCAACTCAACCAGGGTTCGGTGATCGAGCTCGATCGCCTGGCCGGCGAGCCGCTGGACGTGCTGGTCAATGGCACGCTCATCGCCCACGGCGAAGTGGTGGTGGTCAACGAGAAGTTCGGCATCCGCCTGACGGACGTGATCAGCCCAAGCGAACGCATCAAGAAGCTGCGCTGAGTGAAAAAGGTTCTTGGGTTTGTGCTGGCGATGCCGTTCAGCGTGCTGGCGGCCGAGCCGGTTGCGACAGCTGCTACCGCCGCTGCGCCAGCGGTGAGCAGTGGTGTGGCTGGCCAGCTGACGCAGCTGGTGTTCGGCTTGCTGCTGGTGCTGGGGCTGATCTTTCTCCTCGCCTGGTTGCTGCGGCGGGTCCAGCAGGCCGGTCCGGCCGGCAAGGGGCAGGTGATCGAGATTGTCGGCTCCCGCGCGCTGGGGCCGCGCGACCGGCTGATGCTGGTGCAGGTCGGCAACGAGCAGATTCTGTTGGGCCTGAGCCCCGGCAACATTGCTGCGCTGCACGTGCTCAAGGAGCCGGTGCAAGTGCCGAGTACCGAGAAGCCGACGCCGGAATTTGCCCAGCGCCTGTTGGAGATGCTGGGTAAAGATCAGAAGGATAAGAAGTAATGGGTGCGCTACGCATCGTCTTGACGCTGGCCCTGATGCTGGCCGCGCCACTGGCATTCGCCGCCGATCCGCTGTCGATCCCGGCCATTACCCTGGGCACCAATGCGCAGGGTGCGCAGGAATACTCGGTCAGCCTGCAAATCCTGCTGATCATGACCGCGCTGAGTTTTATCCCGGCGTTTGTCATGCTGATGACCAGCTTCACCCGGATCATCATTGTCTTCTCGATCCTGCGCCAGGCCCTGGGCCTGCAGCAGACGCCGTCGAACCAGATCCTCACCGGCATGGCGCTGTTCCTGACCCTGTTCATCATGGCGCCGGTGTTCGACCGGGTGAACCAGGACGCCTTGCAGCCGTATCTGGCGGAAAAACTGACGGCTCAGGATGCGGTCGCCAAGGCGCAGGTGCCGATCAAGGACTTCATGCTCGCCCAGACCCGCACCAGCGATCTGGAGCTGTTCATGCGCCTGTCCAAGCGCACTGACATTGCGACGCCGGATCAGGCGCCGCTGACTATCCTGGTACCGGCCTTCGTGACCTCCGAGCTGAAAACGGCTTTCCAGATCGGCTTCATGATCTTCATTCCGTTCCTGATCATCGACCTGGTCGTGGCGAGTGTGTTGATGGCCATGGGTATGATGATGCTCTCGCCGCTGATCATTTCCCTGCCGTTCAAGATCATGTTGTTCGTGCTGGTGGATGGCTGGGCGCTGATCATCGGCACACTGGCCAGCAGCTTCGGCGGTGTCTCGCCATGACGCCGGAAGTAGCGGTCGACATCTTTCGCGAAGCGCTGTGGCTGACCACCATGATGGTGGCGATCCTGGTGATTCCGAGTTTGCTGGTGGGCCTGCTGGTGGCGATGTTCCAGGCTGCCACCCAGATCAACGAACAGACCCTGAGCTTCCTGCCGCGCCTGCTGGTGATGCTGGTGACGCTGATCGTCGGCGGTCCATGGATGGTGCAGACCTTCATGGACTACATCCTGCAGTTGTACGGCAGTATTCCTCAGGTCATCGGCTAAACCATGTCACTGCTTGCGCTGACCGATACGCAGATCAGCACCTGGGTGGCGACGTTCATGTTGCCGCTGTTTCGCGTCGGCTCCTTGCTGATGGTCATGCCGGTGTTCGGCACGACCCTGCTGCCCCGGCGCATCCGCCTGTATTTCGCCTTGGCCATTACCGTGGTCATCGCGCCGGGCCTGCCGCCGATGCCGCCGGTGAATGCCCTGGATCTGAGCGGGTTGCTGCTGATTGCCGAGCAGATTCTCATCGGTGCGGTGATGGGCTTCTCCTTGCAGCTGTTCTTCCAGGCCTTTGTGGTGGCCGGGCAAATCGTCGCCATCCAGATGGGTATGGGCTTCGCTTCCATGATCGACCCGGCCAACGGTGTGTCGACGGCGGTGATCGGGCAGTTTTTCACCATGCTGGTGACGCTGCTGTTCCTGTCCATGAACGGTCATCTGGTGGTGTTCGAGATCCTCACCGAGAGTTTCACCACGCTGCCGGTGGGTGGTGGCCTGATGGTCAATCACTACTGGGAACTCGCCGGCAAGCTCGGCTGGGTGCTCGGTTCGGCGTTGTTGCTGGTGCTGCCGGCGATCACCGCGTTGCTGGTGGTCAACATCGCGTTTGGCGTCATGACCCGGGCGGCGCCGCAACTGAATATTTTTTCTGTCGGCTTCCCGCTGATCCTGGTGCTTGGGCTGTTCATCGTCTGGGTCGGGCTGGCGGACATTCTCAACCAGTATCAACCGCTGGCCACCGAAGCCTTGCAGTTGTTACGCGAAATGGCGCGGGCGAGCTGAGTCATGGCCGAGAGCGAAAGCGGTCAGGACAAAACAGAAGACCCCACGGAGAAGCGCAAGCAGGACTCCCGTGAGAAGGGGGAGGTAGCCCGCTCCAAGGAGCTCAACACCCTGGCGATCATGCTGGTCGGTGCCTCGGCGTTGCTGATTTTTGGCGGCGCCATGGCGCAGGACATGATGGAGCTGATGCGCATCAACTTCTCGCTGCCGCGGGAAGTGATTCTGGATCAGCGCTACATGGCCACCTACCTGATGCGTTCGGGGCAAATTGCCCTGTGGTCGATCCAGCCGGTGATGATCACCTTGGTGCTGGCCGCCATCATCGGTCCGATTTCCCTGGGTGGCTGGCTGTTCGCGGCGAGCTCCATGGCGCCCAAATTCAGTCGCTTGAACCCCGGTCCCGGCCTCAAGCGCATGTTCTCGACCAAGTCGCTGATCGAACTGCTCAAGGCCCTGGCCAAGTTCATCATCATCCTGTTCGTGGCGCTGGCGGTGTTGTCATCGGACATCGATGACCTGCTGCGCATCGCCCATGAGCCCTTGGACATGGCGATCATTCACAGTCTGCAAGTGGTGGGCTGGAGCACCTTGTGGATGGCGTGCGGGCTGATCCTGATCGCTGTGGTGGATGTGCCGGTGCAGCTCTGGGAAAGCCACAAGAAACTGCTGATGACCAAGCAGGAGGTGCGCGACGAGCACAAGGACCAGGAGGGGCGGCCGGAGGTCAAGCAGCGGATCAGGCAGCTGCAGCGCGAGATGTCCCAGCGGCGGATGATGGCCGCCATTCCCGAGGCCGACGTGGTCATCACCAACCCGACGCACTACGCCGTGGCCCTCAAGTACGACCCGGAAAAGGGCAATGCGCCGGTATTGCTGGCCAAGGGTAGCGACTTCCTGGCCCTGAAGATCCGTG
>NZ_JBGCUL010000136.1:0-8350 GCF_054177685.1 Pseudomonas sp. P5_A2_2 | reverse complement strand
GAGTGGCAGCCCATCGAGTGGGAAGCGGCATTCAATCTGGTCGCCGAACGCCTCGCCGCCATTCAGGAACGTCACGGGCAAAACGCCGTGGCGGTCTATCAAGGCAACCCCAGCGTGCACAATTACGGGCTGATGACCCACAGCAATTACTTCCTCGGCCTGCTGAAAACCCGCAACCGGTTTTCCGCCACCTCGGTCGATCAATTACCCCATCACCTGACCAGTCATTTGATGTACGGCCACGGGTTGTTGCTGCCTATTGCGGACATCGATCACACCGATTTCATGCTGATCCTGGGCGGCAACCCACTGGCTTCGAACGGCAGCATCATGACCGTGCCGGATGTGGAAAAACGCTTGAAGGCGATACAGGCCCGGGGTGGCAAGGTGGTGGTGGTCGACCCGCGCCGTAGTGAAACGGCGGCAATTGCCGATCAGCATCTGTTCGTGCGCCCGGGCGGTGATGCTGCGCTGTTGTTCGGGCTGCTCAATACCTTGTTCGCTGAAGGTCTGACCCGCGACAGCCATCTGCCGGTAGACGGTCTGGAGGACGTGCGGGATGCCGTCGCGCGGTTCACCGCCGAAGCCATGAGCCCGTTGTGCGCCGTACCGGCCGAACAGATCCGCCAATTGGCGCGGGACTTTGCCGCGGCACCGAGTGCAGTCTGCTATGGCCGCATGGGCGTCTCGACCCAGGCCTTCGGTACGCTGTGCCACTGGGTGGTGCAGTTGATCAACCTGGTCACCGGCAACCTCGATCGCGTGGGGGGCGCCTTGTGCACCGAGCCGGCGGTGGACCTGGTGGCGTCGACCTCTGGCGGGCATTTCAATCTGTGGCAGAGCCGGGTTTCCGGGCGCCCGGAATACGCCGGAGAGTTACCGGTGTCGGCGCTGGCCGAAGAGATGCTCACCGAAGGGGTAGGGCAAGTCCGGGCGCTGATCACTGTGGCAGGCAATCCGGTGCTGTCCACGCCCAATGGCCGAAAGCTCGAGCAGGCGCTGGACGGACTGGAGTTCATGGTCAGTATCGACCTGTACATCAATGAAACCACGCGTTACGCCGACCTGATCCTGCCATCCACATCGGCACTGGAAAACGACCATTACGACACCACCTTCAACCTGTTTGCGGTGCGCAACGTCAGCCGTTTCAACCGCGCAATCCTTGCCAAACCCGAAGGTGCATTGCACGACTGGGAGATTTTCGTCGGGCTGGCCAAGGCATTTGCCGCCAGGACCGGCAAAGAATTGAAGCCCACCATCACCCCGGCGCAAATGATCGATCGCGGCCTGCGCATGGGGATGTACGGCGACACGTCAGAGCACAAGCTGTCGCTGGCGACCTTGTTCGATCACCCCCATGGCGTTGATCTGGGAGCGCTCAAGCCTAACCTGGCACCACGCCTGAAGACCGCCAATCAACGCATCCAGGCTGCTCCTGTGGTGATTCTTGCGGACCTGGCGCGCTTCGCAGTCTTGCAGCCACCGGCCGCCGATGAGTTGTTGATGATTGGCCGCCGGCATGTGCGCAGCAACAACTCATGGATGCATAATTATCATCGGTTGGTGAAGGGCAAGCCGCGTCATCAGTTACTGATGCATCCGGACGACCTGGCCAGTCGCGGGCTCAGTGACGGGCAACGTGTGCGAGTCAGTTCACGGGTGGGTGTGATTGAGGTCGAAGTGCTTGGCAGTCTGGACATGATGAAGGGCGTGGTCAGCCTGCCTCATGGCTGGGGCCATGCGCGGCCGGGCGTGCAAATGTCGATTGCCAGCAGTCAGCCGGGCTCGAGCGCCAACGACCTGACTGACGAATGCCGGCTTGACGAACTGTCGGGAAATGCCGCGCTCAATGGCGTGCCGGTGACAGTTTCGGCGGCTTGAATCAGACTGACGGAGAGACCGAGCAGGGCGCTCGGCTTTCCGTTACAATGCGCCACCGTGCCGACCCATGAGTCGGAAAGTTCAGCCGAGGTGCTCCATGGATATCATCGAAACGATTAAAGAGCAGATTGCCAACAACACCATTCTGCTTTACATGAAAGGCTCGCCGAATGCCCCGCAGTGCGGCTTCTCTGCGAAGGCCGCGCAGGCCGTGATGGCGTGTGGCGAAAAGTTTGCGTACGTGGACATCCTGCAGAACCCGGAAATCCGCGCCAACCTGCCAAAATACGCCAACTGGCCAACCTTCCCACAGCTGTGGGTCGCCGGTGAGCTGGTCGGCGGTAGCGACATCATGACTGAGATGGCTGCTGACGGTTCGCTGGAGAAACTGATCAAGGAAGCCGCCGCCAAGGCCGCTGCCAAGACTGAAGCCTGACTGGCACCTGTAGGAGCGAGCTTGCTCGCGAAAAAACCAAAGCCCCGCTGGGTATCTGGTTTTACGCGTTAACGTTCGCGATTCTCGCGAGCAAGCTCGCTCCTACATCCGGGCAATAAAAAGCCCCGCTCCTCGAAAGAGGGCGGGGCTTTTTAATGCATCGAGATTAACGACGTAGAACTTACTCGTCGTCGCCCATCTGCGATTGCAGATAGTTCTCGAGTCCGATTTTTTCGATCAGGCCCAACTGGGTTTCCAGCCAGTCAATATGTTCTTCTTCGGACTCGAGGATATCTTCAAGCAGCTCACGGCTACCGAAGTCGCCAACTGTTTCGCAATGAGCGATAGCCACTTTGAGATCAGCGTGACCGATGCGTTCGATACGCAGGTCGCACTCGAGCATTTCCTTGGTGTGTTCGCCGATGTGCAGCTTGCCCAGGTCCTGGACGTTCGGCAGGCCTTCAAGGAACAGAATGCGCTTGATCAGCTTGTCCGCGTGCTTCATCTCGTCGATGGATTCGTGGTACTCGTGCTTGCCGAGCTTGTTCAGGCCCCAATCTTCATACATGCGCGCATGCAGGAAGTATTGATTGATCGCGACCAGCTCATTGGCGAGGATCTTGTTGAGATGCTGGATGACTGTAACGTCGCCTTTCATGATGGGGTCCTGCCCTTTATTAGCTGTCAATAGGGCAGAGTTTGAGCTGCGTATTTAAGAGTGTCAAACCTAAGTTATTGAAACTTAAATGAAAATTAATCGGAATAAGAATGTTTGTGTTCCGCGTCTAGAGCATAACTAGTTGATTTTGAGACATAAAAAAACCGGACATATGTCCGGTTCTTTGAAATTCGATATTTAAGCCGCGGTAAATTCCGCTGGAAAAGGAATTGCAGCCTGAGCCGTTTGCAGTTTGGTCAGGGTCTCGCGGACCACTTCCTTGGCGAGGCAGGCACATTTGCCGCATTGACTGGCAACGCCGGTGGCCACTCGGACTTCCTTGTAGCTGCAGCATCCTTCATAGATCGCATCGCGGATTTGACCGTCGGTGACGCCAGTGCAGAGGCAAACATACATAAGGAAGGACCGTCGCTGATTGTGACTCAATTGCGATGGATCTTAATGTTAACGAGAATGATTGTCAAAGTGGTTTCAGTGCACTTTCCGTCATAAACGGGGATGGCTGACGAACGGTCTGTCTGGCGAATCGGTGATACAAAACCGATGAGGATTTCATCGTACCGGGAAAAAACAGCTAATCCAGCTCAAACACGCGGTGTATGATGACCGGTCTTTTGCGACCGGGGATCGTGTCACAGGGCTGTCGCCTCAGGGTGGCAGGCTGATACGAACCCTGTTTCTCACGCTATTACACCAGGAGATATCCAATGAGCGTACTCGTAGGCAAACAAGCCCCTGACTTCACCGTACCGGCCGTACTCGGCAATGGCGAGATCGTTGACAGCTTCACCCTGTCTTCGGCGATCAAAGGCAAATACGGCCTGGTGTTCTTCTACCCACTGGACTTCACCTTCGTTTGCCCGTCCGAGCTGATCGCTCTGGACAACCGCATGTCCGAGTTCAAGGCGCGTAACGTTGAAGTGGTCGCTGTGTCGATCGACTCGCACTTCACCCACAACGCCTGGCGCAACACCCCGGTCAACAATGGCGGTATCGGCGAAGTTCGCTACACCATGGCTGCCGACATCAAGCAGGAAATCATGAAAGCCTATGACGTTCAGTCCGCTGACGGCGTGGCTTTCCGTGGCGCGTTCCTGATCGACAACAAAGGCGTTGTCCGTTCGCAGATCATCAACGACCTGCCGCTGGGCCGTAACATGGAAGAGCTGCTGCGTCTGGTCGACGCTCTGCAATTCCACGAAGAGCACGGCGAAGTCTGCCCTGCCAACTGGAAAAAAGGCGACAAAGGCATGAACGCTTCGCCAGAAGGCGTTGCGGCTTACCTGACCGAGCACGCTGCTGCTCTGTAAGGCGCACGCTCCAGCTATAAAAAGCAGGTACAAAAAAACCGGCCTTCGAGGCCGGTTTTTTTATGGGCGGGATTTCTGGTCACTGTAGGAGCGAGCCTGCTCCGGGCGGCGTTCCGACGATGGTCGTCAACGATGACGCTGGGAGCCTGACACCCCGCAGTGTTCTCTAGTCCATCGCGAGCAGGCTCGCTCCCACAAAGAGCCAACAGCATCAATCGTCGAAATCTTCCCAACCGCCCATTTGCTTCCAGCGATTGACGATGCCGCAGAACAGTTCAGCGGTCTTCTCGGTGTCGTAACGGGCCGAGTGAGCCTCGCGACCATCGAAGTCGATGTCCGCTGCCTGGCAAGCCTTGGCCAGCACGGTTTGACCGTAGGCCAGGCCCGCGAGCGTTGCGGTATCGAAACTGGAGAACGGATGGAACGGATTGCGCTTCATGTCCAGGCGCGCAACCGCTGCATTCAGGAAGCCCAGGTCGAAGCTGCTGTTATGCCCGACCAGGATCGCCCGTTTGCAACCATTGGCCTTGAGGGCCTTGCGCACGCCGCGGAAGATATCGTTCAGGGCAGACTCTTCACTCACGGCCATGCGCAGCGGGTGATCGAGCTTGATCCCGGTGAACTCCAGGGCGGCCGCTTCGATGTTCGCGCCTTCGAACGGCTCGACACGGAAAAAGTAGGTGTGATCCGGGTAAACAAAACCCTTTTCATCCATGGCGATGGTGGTCGCGGCGATCTCCAGCAGGGCATCGGTGGCTGAGTTGAAGCCACCGGTTTCTACGTCGACGACAACTGGCAGGTAACCACGGAACCTGGCAGCCATTGKATGACGAGGACCGCCTCCGCCGCCATTGCCTTCCAGTTCGTCGTCGAAATGGTCTTCACTCACGCGTGTTCCTCCAGCAGGCGCCAGCGCAGTTTTTCACCGGCGCGCAGCGGGATAACGGTCAGCTCGCCAAATGGCAGGCTGGTCGGGGCGGTCCATTCTTCGCGGACCAGGGTGATGCGATCGGTGTTGGCCGGCAGACCATAGAACCGCGGGCCGTTGAGGCTGGCGAAGGCTTCGAGCTTGTCCAGCGCGTTGCGCTGTTCAAAGGCTTCGGCATACATCTCGATGGCAGCAAAGGCTGTGTAGCAACCGGCGCAGCCGCAGGCCGCTTCCTTGGCGTGCTGGGCGTGGGGCGCCGAGTCGGTGCCGAGGAAGAACTTGTCGCTGCCGCTGGTGGCGGCGTCGAGCAGGGCTTCCTGGTGCGTATTGCGCTTGAGGATCGGCAGGCAATAAAAGTGCGGCCGAATCCCGCCCACCAGCATGTGGTTGCGGTTGTACAGCAGGTG
The DNA here is from genome assembly GCF_054177685.1 of Pseudomonas sp. P5_A2_2. Lineage (NCBI taxonomy): Bacteria > Pseudomonadati > Pseudomonadota > Gammaproteobacteria > Pseudomonadales > Pseudomonadaceae > Pseudomonas > Pseudomonas sp. P5_A2_2. The sequence goes on along the minus strand of NZ_JBGCUL010000136.1, from coordinate 2,706 downwards.
GTGAGCCGTGATGGTCGCGCCGACGTTGGCCGAAGCCGAGTTGACGAACTGCACGGCGTCCGCGGTGGTGATGTGTTCGAACACCACTTTGAGGGTCGGGAAACGCTCGACCACACGACGCATGTGCTCGTCGATGAAGATTTTTTCGCGATCGAAAACGTCGACATCGCCTCGGGTGACTTCACCGTGGATCAACAACGGCATCCCGACTTCGGCCATGGCCTCGAGTGCAGGAAAGATCTTGTCGATGCTGGTGACGCCAGAATCCGAGTTGGTAGTCGCGCCGGCCGGGTACAGCTTGGCGGCGTGAATGAATCCGCTGGCCTTGGCCTCGCGAATTTCTTCGGGCTGGGTGCGGTCGGTCAGGTACAGGACCATCAGTGGCTCGAACAGGCTGCCGGCCGGGCGGGCAGCGAGAATCCGCTGGCGATAGCCGTCGGCTTCGGCCGCGTTGCGCACTGGTGGAACCAGGTTGGGCATGATGATCGCGCGGCCAAAGGTGCGCGCGACATCCGCGACGGTATTGGTCAACACGGCACCATCTCGAAGATGAATGTGCCAGTCGTCGGGACGCAGCAGGGTCAGGCGGTCGGACATGAGGGGATTCCAGGCGGGTCAAACTCAAGGGAATGCTACCGGAAAAGACTCTTGCAGGCACTCGCTATCAAGTTTTGCAGGAAGCTTCCGATATCCAACAGGTATGCCGTAAACATGTGTGTGTCGGTCTTTTTGTTGTAGAAGCCAGTGGAGCCTCCCGTGCGCCAGCGTTATTTAGCCTTGCTCAGTGTGTTTGCCAGCCTTCCCGCGATGGCGCTCACTTTCCAGACTCGTCTGGAGAGCATTGAGTGGACGGTCGAAGGTGACAAGTTCGAATGCCGMCTGGCTCAGCCGATTACCGACTTCGGTTCGGGCGAGTTCGTGCGCAAGGCCGGTGAGCAGGCAACGTTTCGTCTGAAAGCCTATAACCCGATGATGGGCGGGGGCTCGGCGACCTTGCTGGCCGCTGCGGCACCGTGGCAACCGGGGCGTGACGATATCAACCTGGGAACGGTGAGAATCGGCAGCGGCAACGTGTTGTTCAACAGTTCACAGGTTCAGGCCGGGCGCCTGATCAGCGGACTGATGGACGGTCGCAGCCCGGTGGTTCGCCATTCTTCGGGGGATGGCCGGGTGTCGGAAGTGCGCTTGCTGCCGGTCAGGTTCACCAAGGCGTTTGCCGATTATCAAAGCTGCGTGGCCAAACTGTTGCCGCAGAACTTCGAACAGGTGAAGCGATCCGAAATCGGCTTCCCCGGCGGCGGAATCGAACTCGACAGCGCCGCGAAGGCCAAGTTGCAGGTGATGCTGGAGTACATGAAGGCCGATCCGACGGTCAATCACATCGAACTCGACGGTCACTCCGACAACAGCGGCAACCGCCTGACCAACCGCGACCTGTCGCGGCGCCGAGCCCTGGCAGTGATGGATTTCTTCAAGGCCAACGGCATCCAGGAGTCGCAAATCACTGTGCGTTTCCATGGCGAACGTTATCCGTTGGCGCCTAATACCAGCAACACCAACCGTGCGAAGAACCGTCGGGTAGCGGTACGCCTGGAGCGCGGAGCACCTACGGAACAAGTCGCTCCACAAGCGACGAAAGCGGCCATCTCGGCAACTTCCTGACTCTCCGGTCATCGTCGCGCTCTCGACAGAATCTGTCGCTTCGTCGTCATAAGCTGTCGCGCCACTGTAAATTATTCTGCATGAGCGGTAGACTTCCCGGCTTTCCGTAGAATCCCGTGGAGTGATGGCATGGCGGACGTAAACAAGGTCGTTCTGGCGTATTCCGGCGGCCTGGACACTTCGGTGATCCTCAAGTGGCTGCAGGATACTTATAACTGTGAAGTGGTGACCTTCACCGCTGACCTGGGTCAGGGCGAAGAGGTCGAACCGGCACGCGCCAAGGCTCAGGCCATGGGCGTCAAAGAGATCTACATCGATGACTTGCGCGAAGAGTTCGTGCGCGATTTCRTTTTCCCGATGTTCCGCGCCAACACCGTTTACGAGGGCGAGTACCTGCTGGGTACTTCCATCGCTCGTCCGCTGATCGCCAAGCGCCTGATCGAAATCGCCAACGAAACCGGCGCTGACGCCATTTCCCATGGCGCCACCGGCAAGGGTAACGACCAGGTTCGATTCGAACTCGGTGCCTACGCCTTGAAGCCAGGTGTGAAAGTGATTGCCCCTTGGCGCGAATGGGACCTGCTGTCCCGTGAAAAGCTGATGGATTACGCCGATAAGCACGCGATCCCGATCGAACGCCACGGCAAGAAGAAATCCCCGTACTCCATGGATGCCAACCTGCTGCACATCTCCTATGAAGGCGGCGTGCTGGAAGACACCTGGACCGAGCACGAAGAAGACATGTGGCGCTGGACCGTTTCCCCGGAAAACGCTCCAGACAAGCCGCAGTACCTGGAACTGACCTACCGCAACGGCGACATCGTCGCGCTGGACGGCGTCGAAATGACTCCGGCCACCGTGTTGGCAACGCTGAACCGTATCGGTGGCGAACATGGTATCGGCCGTCTCGACATCGTCGAGAACCGCTATGTGGGCATGAAGTCCCGCGGCTGCTACGAAACCCCGGGCGGCACCATCATGCTGCGTGCCCACCGTGCGATCGAATCGATCACCCTGGACCGCGAAGTGGCGCACCTCAAATAC
>NZ_JBGCUL010000135.1:0-8405 GCF_054177685.1 Pseudomonas sp. P5_A2_2 | reverse complement strand
GATGACATGAACGGCCAACCGGCCTGACGACAACCCTGGGCTCTCACACGGCTGCAAGGCCGTTCCCCTAATTAGGGTCGTTGGGCATCGATTCTCATCGAGGCGCGGGGGCCACAACCCCAACTCAGACGCCGGATAGATGAAAGCAAGCCAAACACGACATCAACAACAGTATTGCAGAAAAGGGGGTAACCATAGATGTGGGAGCGGGCTTGCCCGCGAAGGTGGCCTGACAGCCGGTCAATTTCTGGCAGATTTATGCAAATCCAAATGTGGGAGCGAGCTTGCTCCCACAAGGGATCAATCCTTGAACCGATGGATCAATTCGCCACCCGAACCCCACCCAGACTCCCGCTCAGTTCATACGCCGCCAGTTCCGCCTGATGCGCCGCCAGCAATTCCGGCAACGATCCGCGCAAATACTCGACCCAGGTCTTGATCTTCGCATCCAGGTACTGGCGCGACGGGTAGATGGCGTACAGGTTCAGTTCCTGCGAGCGGTATTTGGGCATCATGCGCACCAGCGTGCCGTTGCGCAGGCCTTCTATCGCGGCGTACAGCGGCAGGACGCCAACGCCCATGCCGCTGATGATCGCGGATTTCATCGCGTCGGCGGAGTTCACCAGGAACGGTGAGCTGTTGATGGTGACCATTTCCTGGGCGTCGGGACCGTCGAAGGCCCATTTCTCCAGCGGAATCACCGGGCTGACCAGGCGCAGGCAGGCGTGGTTGAGCAGGTCGCTGGGTTTTTGTGCGCAGCCGTTGGCTTTGACGTAGGCCGGCGAGGCGCAAACGATGCTGTAGGTGATGCCCAGACGCTGGGAGACGAAACCCGAATCCGGCAGTTCGCGGGCCAGGACGATGGACACGTCGTAGCCTTCGTCGAGCAGGTCCGGCACGCGGTTGGCCATGGTCAGGTCGAAGGTCACGTCCGGGTGGGTCTTGCGGTAGCGGGCGATGGCATCGATCACGAAGTGCTGGCCGATGCCGGTCATGGTGTGCACTTTCAGTTGCCCGGCCGGGCGGGCGTGGGCGTCGCTGGCCTCGGCTTCGGCTTCTTCGACATAGGCCAGGATCTGCTCGCAGCGCAGCAGGTAGCGTTTGCCGGCTTCGGTCAGGGCGATACGACGGGTCGTTCGGTTGAGCAGACGGGTTTGCAGGTGGGCTTCCAGGTTGGAGACCGCGCGCGAAACGTTGGCCGTGGTGGTGYCCAGTTGCACGGCGGCGGCGGTGAAGCTGCCCGCTTCGGCCACGTAACTGAAGGCGCGCATGTTTTGCAAAGTGTCCATGGGGTGCTCTCTCGTCGAATGACAAATTGTGACACGAAGTTTCTGTTTATTTACAGGCGACTAAGGATCTACCTACGGATTATCTCGTTAACGGTAACAAAGATTCACAGGAATCCCAGCTTATCGCCCTTCAGGCCGCCCCATAGAATTGCGCTCACCTCAAGAACACCCCACCTCAGGAAATCGCAGCAGTGCCGCGTCGCATCAGCAGAGCGCTTCAGTCGCTCAGTGTTTTGGCTTTAACCCTGGCAATCAGCGGCTGCATCGGAACCGGAGGTATTGCCCCACAGGGCAAGGCGCTGGAGGCCAATTCACTGGCCACCGACGAAGCGATCCAGAGCGCCGCGCAAGATGCGCACTGGCCCACCGCGCAATGGTGGCAGGCCTATGGTGACCCGCAACTGAATCGCTGGATCGACCTCGCCCTGCAAGGCAGTCCGACCCTGGCCATGGCCGCCGCCCGGGTGCGTCAGGCCAGGTCCATGGCCGGTGTGGCCGAAGCCGCCGAGTCGCTGCAGATCAATGGCGAGTCGACCCTCAAGCGCCATAACTGGCCTACCGACCAGTTCTATGGCCCCGGCGAGCTGGCCAACAGCACCACCTGGGACAATAACGCGGCGCTGGGTTTCAGCTATGCCCTCGACCTCTGGGGCCGGGAAAGCAATGCCACCGAGCGCGCCGTGGACATGGCGCACATGACCGTCGCCGAAGCACGCCAGGCCCAGCTCGAATTGCAGGACAACATCGTACGGGTCTACATCGAGTTGTCGTTGCATTACGCCCAGCGGGACATCGTCGAGGCGACCTTGAAGCAGCAACAGCAGATCCTTGAGCTGGCGCAAAAACGCCTGAGCGGGGGCATCGGCACCCATTTCGAAGTCAGCCAGGCCGAGACGCCGCTGCCGGAAACCCATCGCCAGATCGACGCCCTCGACGAAGAGATCGCCTTGAGCCGCAACCAGCTCGCCGCCCTCGCCGGCAAGGGGCCGGGGGAGGGCGCGCAGTTACAGCGGCCAACGTTGTCGTTGGGGGCGCCACTGAAACTGCCGTCGTCGCTGCCGGCGCAATTGCTCGGCCAACGCCCGGACGTGGTCGCCAGCCGCTGGCAAGTGGCGGCGCAGGCGCGGGGCATCGATGTCGCCCATGCCGGTTTCTACCCGAACGTCGACCTGGTCGGCAGCCTCGGCTACATGGCCACCGGCGGCGGGGCGCTGGAGTTCCTGACCGGCAAGAAACTCAACTACAGCGTGGGGCCGGCGATTTCATTGCCGATCTTCGATGGCGGGCGATTGCGTGGGGAATTGGGGGAAGCCTCGGCCGGGTATGACATCGCCGTGGCCAAGTACAACCAGACCCTGGTCAATGCCCTGAAAAACATCTCCGACCAGTTGATCCGCCGCGAGTCCATGGACAAGCAACAGGCTTTCGCCGCCGAGTCGGTGGCCWCKGCGCAGAAGACCTACGACATCGCGATGATYGCCTAYCARCGYGGCCTSACCGAYTACCTSAAYGTGCTKAATGCSCAGACCTTGTTGTTCAAGCAGCAGCAGGTGCAGCAGCAGGTTCAGGCAGCGCGTTTGAGTGCCCATGCCGAGTTGGTGACGGCGTTGGGCGGTGGCCTCGGTGCCGGCAACGACGTGCCAAAAGACAGCCAGACCCAAGCGCCGAAAACCCCGAGCCTTTTGCGTTGAACACAACACCTGTGGGAGCGAGCTTGCTCGCGATGAGGGCGTGTCAGTCAGCAATCATGTCGCCTGACACACCGCTATCGCGAGCAGGCTCGCTCCTACAGGTTCCGGTTTTCCCTGGAATTTATTGAGCAGGATTTGATGACTCCCTTGCCCGCACCCTTGCGCTGGCTGTACTCCCTGGAATGGCGCCGGGGGCTCTTCGACTGGGCACGCAGCGACGGCGTGACCTGGGTCTACATCTTCAAGGTGTTGTTCTCCGCATTCCTGACGCTGTGGCTGGCCATGCGCCTGGAACTGCCGCAACCGCGCACGGCGATGATCACCGTGTTCATCGTCATGCAGCCGCAGAGCGGCCAGGTGTTCGCCAAGAGTTTCTATCGTTTTCTCGGCACCCYGGCCGGGTCGGCGGTGATGGTCGCGCTGATCGCCCTGTTTGCGCAGAACACTGAGCTGTTCCTCGGTTCGCTGGCGATCTGGGTCGGTATCTGCACGGCCGGCGCCGCCCGCTGCCGCAACTTCCGCGCCTACGGTTTCGTACTCGCCGGATACACCGCCGCGATGGTCGGCTTGCCCGCATTGGCCCATCCGGAGGGTGCGTTCATGGCGGCGGTCTGGCGGGTGCTGGAAATCTCGTTGGGCATTCTCTGTTCGACCCTGATCAGTGCTGCGATCCTGCCGCAATCGGCCAGCGCGGCGATGCGCAATGCCTTGTATCAGCGCTTTGGCGTGTTCGCCCTGTTCGTCACCGACGGCTTGCGTGGCCGCAGTCAACGCGAGGCGTTCGAGGCCGGCAACGTGCGTTTCATCGCCGAAGCCGTGGGCCTGGAAGGCTTGCGCAGCGTCACTGTGTTTGAAGACCCGCACATGCGTCGGCGCAATGGCCGCCTCAGTCGCCTGAACAGCGAGTTCATGGGCATCACCACGCGTTTCAACGCCTTGCATCAGTTGCTCGAACGCCTGCGCAGCAGCGCAGCGGATCAGGTAGTAGCGGCGATCAAACCGGGACTGCAGGACCTCGCCGAGCTGCTCGACGGCTTCAGCGGTCGAGCCCTGACCAGCGCCGATGCGGCGCGGCTGGTCACAGTGTTGAGCGCCTACAAGGAAGATTTGCCGGCGCGGGTGCGTTGTCTGCGGGCGACGTTCCAACAGAGCAATCCGAGCGATGCCGAACAACTGGATTTTCACACCGCCTACGAGTTGCTCTATCGTTTCGTCGACGACCTGCACGGTTATGCACAGACCCACGCCTCCCTGGCCGATCACAGTCATGAACGGGAGCGCTGGGACGAGCCGTTCACTCCGCAAACCAACTGGATGGCAGCGGCAGCATCGGGGATTCGCGCAGCGTTCATCCTGGTGGTTTTGGGCAGCTACTGGGTGGCAACCGCCTGGCCGAGCGGYGCGACCATGACCCTGATTGCCGCCGCGACCGTGGGCCTGTCCGCCGCCACCCCGAACCCGAAACGCATGGCCTTTCAGATGGCGTGCGGGACATTGCTCGGGGCGCTGATCGGCTTCGTCGAGATGTTTTTCATTTTCCCGTGGATCGACGGATTTCCGTTGTTGTGTGTGATGCTCGCGCCGGTGATCGTACTGGGTTCGTTCCTGACCTCGCGGCCGCAATACGTCGGCGTCGGCCTGGGCTTGCTGATCTTCTTCAGCACCGGTTCGGTGCCGGACAACCTCACGGTTTACAACCCCTATACCTTCATCAACGACTACATCGCCATGGTAATGGGCATGCTGGTGTGCGCAGCGGCCGGAGCGATCATTCTACCGCCCAACAGCCGCTGGCTGTGGCGTCGGCTGGAGCAGGACCTGCGCGCTCAGGTGGTGTACGCCATCAGTGGCAAGCTCAAGGGTTTGGCCTCGAGTTTTGAAAGCCGCACCCGCGATCTGGTGCATCAGGCCTACGGCTTCGCGGCGGGTCAACCGCAAGTGCAGCGGGACTTGTTGCGCTGGATGTTCGTGGTGCTGGAAGTCGGTCACGCGATCATCGAATTGCGCAAGGAACAGGCGATTTTGCCGGTGCATTCGGCCTATGCCGAATCCCAGCCGTGGCGCCAGGCGATCCGGGTGATGGGGCGTGCGCTGGTGCGGTTGTTCCTGCAACCGAACAGCAGCAACCTCGAACGCGCGCTGATCGCGGTCGATCATGCCATCAGCCGTGTGCAGTCCACCGACGAACCCTTCGCCCCGCACTTCGATACTTCGGCGTTGCGCCGGGTGAAGAGTTACCTGCACTTCATCCGCACCTCTCTACTTGATCCGCAATCACCGCTTGCGGCCTTCGCAAACAGCCAGCCCCAAGGACTTGAGCATGCCTCGTGAAATCGCCTTCCACGGCGTGTACATGCCGACCATGACCCTGATGTTTTTCATCGCGGCGGCGCTTGCCTGGGCGCTCGACCGGTTCCTGTCCGGGTTCGACCTGTACCGTTTTTTCTGGCACCCGGCGTTGCTGCGCCTGAGTCTGTTTACTTGTCTGTTCGGCGCCATGGCGCTGACTGTCTACCGTTGACTCTCTATCACTGACTCTCTATCTCTGAAGAATGCCCCGATGAAAAAGTTTTTCAGCCTGCTCGCGACCTTGCTGGTGCTGGCCCTCGCGCTGTGGATCGGCCGCTCCTTGTGGGAGCACTACATGAACACGCCGTGGACCCGTGACGGCCGCGTGCGCGCCGATATCATCAACGTCGCCGCAGACGTCACAGGCGAAGTGGTGGACGTGCCGGTGCGCGATAACCAACTGGTGAAGAAGGGCGATTTGCTGATGCAGATCGATCCCGAGCACTACCGTCTGGCAGTCAAGCAGGCTCAGAGCCTGGTGGCATCGCGCAAGGCGACCTGGGAGATGCGCAAGGTCAACGCCCACCGTCGCGCCGATATGGACAACCTGGTGATCTCCCGGGAAAACCGTGACGATGCCAGCAATCTTGCTGACTCGGCCCTGGCCGATTACCAGCAGGCCCAGGCGCAACTGGAAGCCGCCGAACTCAATCTCAAACGCACTGAAGTGCGCGCGGCGGTGGACGGCTACGTCACCAACCTCAACGTGCATCGCGGCGACTATGCGCGCATCGGCGAGGCGAAAATGGCCGTGGTCGACATGAACTCGTTCTGGGTCTACGGCTTCTTCGAAGAAACCAAGCTGCCCCATGTGCGCGTCGGTGATAAGGCGGACATGCAACTGATGAGCGGCGAAGTGCTCAAGGGCCATGTGGAAAGCATCTCCCGCGGCATCTACGACCGCGACAACCCGGAAAGCCGCGAGTTGATCGCCGATGTAAACCCGACCTTCAACTGGGTTCGCCTGGCGCAACGGGTGCCGGTGCGCATTCACATCGATGAAGTGCCGGAGGGTGTGGTGTTGGCGGCGGGGATTACTTGTACGGTGGTGGTGAAGCAGGATGGAGGGGCATGACTTGTAGACCGGGTGGCCCCATCGCGGGCAAGCCCGCGATGGGAACGACTCGGTTGAGCAGGTATAAAACAGCGGTTCACTCCTTGCAAAACGTCTCATGCAAATGCCGCCAGATCACCCGGCCATCCGCCTGCTTCTCGAACACGACCGTGGAGCGACGATCCGAGTGCAGTCCGGTCGCATCGGTTTGTTGTTCGCGGTAACTCACGGTCGCGCCGCCGTCGTACAACGCAATACCACGCAACTCGCTGAGCTCGATGCGAAACCCGAGTTTCTTGCCGCCCGCCAGCATGAACAATTCGTTCAGCGCGTCAAAATCCAGCACCCGACCGAGCGGCGAGACCATGGAAAACTGCGGCGAAAAACGGGTCAGCAGTTGTTCGAGTTCAGACGCGTCCCGTTCTTCGGCCAGCCATTGCTCGATGGCCACGTGGGCCTGGATCACTTCGTCGAAGTATTCGGTGTAGTCGGTCATGTTGTTTCCTGAAATTCTGTGGTGTCTGTTCTGACGCCATCGCGATCAAGCTCGCTCCCACAGGATTAGCGCCATCTGAAAATCTGCGCATGACCTGTGGGAGCGAGCTTGCTCGCGATTGCAGGCGACTCGGTCTCAGAGCTGCCCACGCAACCCGAACCGCTTCATCAGCCCCGATTCCAGCAGCCCCTTGGGCAACAACCCGGCGAGCAGCGGCAACGCACGACTGCCATTGCCCAGGCGCACCAGGCGCGCAGGTTTGCTCCGCTGTACAGCCTTGAGTAACCCGGCGGCGAATTCACTGGCCGGGGTCGGTTTGTCCTGGGAAGCCCTGGCCCGGGCACGAATGCCTTCGCGCAGCGGGAACCATGGCGATTGTTCGCTGATCAGTTGCTCCGCTTCGTGCCCCGCATTCCTGGCGAAACTGGAGGCGATGGCCCCCGGCTGGACTTCCATGACCCGCACGCCGAACGGCGCCAGTTCCATGCGCAAGGCATCGCTCAAGGCATGCACGGCGGCTTTCGAGGCGCAGTAGGCGCCGGCGAATGGCGTGACCAACACACCCGAAACGCTGCCGATATTCACGACCAGTCCTTTGGTCCGGCGCAGCACGGGAAACATCGCGCGAGTGACGCCAACGACAGCGAACACATTGGTTTCGAACTGGCGCTGCATGGCCGGTACGCCGCCATCGAGCAGTGGTCCCATGGCGCCATAACCCGCGTTGTTGATCAGCACGTCGAGACCACCGCGCTCCTGGTTGATGCGGTCACTCAACTGCTCAAGGGCAACACCGTCGTTTACGTCAAGTTGCACGGCGGTAAATCCGRCAGCGCTCAGCATGGCGACGTCTTCGGCCTTGCGCGCACTGGCCCAGACTTCATAGCCGGCGCCCTTGAACGCATCGGCAAGGGCGCGGCCAATGCCACTGGAACAACCGGTAATCAACGCGACGGGCATGGCGCATTCCTTGTGCAAAAAATGGGAGAGGGATCAGTCGGAAAAACTACCCTGCAATCGCTCGGCGCGAAACTCCAGGGTTTCCGGACGGTAGCCAGGGCGCAATGGCGGCAGCGGCAAGCAATCTTCCCAGTTGCCACCGGCCTGCAATTCGCCGGGGCCACGGTAGCGCGGGGCGGTGTATTGATTGTCGGCCAGGTTCACCGTATCGCCCGGTGCATAGGCCGCGACTCGCCAGCGCAGCTCGGTTAGCGGCACGTCATTGCCGTTGTTCAAGGTCAATTGCAATGGGCGGTCGGCGGGACATTGCTGCGGCGCGTAGCTGATGCGCAACTCCAGGCGTTGCAGCTGCTTGAGTTCGCGGTGGTCCATCCAGATGACCCAGGTGGCGACGATGCCCAACCCCGCGGCGGCGGCCATGGAAACGGGCAAGGCCTTGGCCGGATAGCGCAGCAACAGGATCAGCCAAGTGATGACCAGCAGGACGCCGATGAACATGACGTGAATTCTCGGGGACAGAGAGGGTCATCCTACCTAAGCGCAGAGAGGGTCATCCTACCTAAGCG
>NZ_JBGCUL010000134.1:0-8459 GCF_054177685.1 Pseudomonas sp. P5_A2_2 | reverse complement strand
GAACGACTGTGCTCGTGACGCTTTGAAAACAGCTTCTAACGGACATTGGCGCCTAAAAAGGCAGGCTGATTCTACGGCAAAAAAAAATTAAAGGTAAGTCAGTGTTTATTGGACTTTGGTGGAGGCKGCCGGCAAACCCCGATTCACCCAAGGCCCTGAACGTTGAGGGGTGATCAATGGCCGACAAAGGGCTAACATGCCGGCCTGTTCTGCTTTTTCGCGTTTTGCCTATCTATGCCCAATCAGACCATCAAGACGCCATGCGTCGGCCTTTGCTCCACTGTCTACGGTGACCTGGTGTGCCGTGGCTGCAAGCGTTTCCACCACGAAGTGAYCCACTGGAACGGTTACAACGAGGAGGAAAAGCGCGCGGTATGGCTGCGCCTGGAGCAGTTGCTGTCCCAGGTGATGGCCGCCAAGGTGGAGATTTTCGACCCGGCGCTGCTGCGAATGCAGCTGGAGCAACGCAAGATCCGCTTCGTGCCCCATCAGTCGGAATACTGCTGGGCCTACCAGTTGATCGCCCGGGGCGCACGGGTGATCAACAACCTGGAAGCCTACGGGATGGTGCTGCTGCCGGAGTTTCGCGACTGGAATCTGCCGGAATTGCGCGATGCCATCGATCGGGAATTTTTCCTGCTCTCCGAGGCCCATTACCAGCGCTACATTGCGCCGGGTTTCCTCAAAGACGCCTTTGGCGCCTAAAAGCATCGCGAGCAAGCTCGCTCCCACATTGGACCTGTGTCGTTCACAAATCCCCTGTGGGAGCGGGCTTGCCCGCGATGGCGATTTACCAGACGGCACAGATCTCAATGCTTGCCGGCAATTTCCTCAAGATGATCCGCCACTTCCATCGGCTTGAGCACCAGCACATCGCTCTCGACCGCATCCAGCACCACTTCCGCCGTATTACCGATCAACACCCCTGACAACCCGCTACGCGCCACGGTGCCGATCACCGTCACTGCCGCCTGCAGCTTGTGCGCCATGAACGGAATCAGCACATCCGCCGGGCCTTCCTCGATGTGCAGGTGTTCATCGTCAATGTCGAATTCAGCCTGGAACGACTTGCATTGCTCGCGGTAGCGCGCCTGGATGGTTTCGCTGAGTTGAAACGTCGGGTCGGCTGACGACAGCATCGGCGACGGGTGGGCGCTGATCACGTGCAAGTGGGCCTTGGCCAGGGTTGCGATGTCATAGCCATGATCGATGATGGTGTTGTGCAGATGGCGATGTTCGCCGTCAGCGTTGCCCACGTCGACGGCCGCCAGGATCACTTTGTCTTTCCATGAACCAGCGGTTTTCACCAGCAGTACCGGGGAAGGGCATTGGCGCAGCAATTTCCAGTCCTCGGGTGTCAGCAGGGCCCTTTTCAGTGCGCTGTCGGGAAAGTGTTGCTTGATCACCAGGCCGCAACCTTCCGCCTGCTGCACATCGACGATGGTTTCGTGCAGGCTCTGATTCCAGGCCTGCTCGGTGGTGACGGTGTAGCCGTCCGCAAGTAACGCGGCCTTGAGCACACCCAGCATGGCGCTGTGATCATGCTTGGGATCGCACACCAGCAGATGCAACTGCGCCTGGGTCACACCGGCGATCAACTTCGCCCGTTTGAGCGCCAGGCTTTCGGAGTGTTCGGGGTCGATGACCACCAGAATGCTGCGTACGGCTTGCATGAGCGCGATCTCCTGACAATAAAAAAGCACGGCGTTGCACAACTATAGTTGCTGTCTGCGATTCGGGGACTTGATGCATATCAACGGTTGGCGACTGGTGGTCTGCGGGCAGGCCGGTATAATCGGCGCCCTTCGTTTGAACCTATTTGTCCGTGAGCCCCATGATCCTTCCCGAAATTCACGAGTTCCTTGGCTGCCGCACCCCCGACGGCTGGATCCAGGCCGCGCTGGCCGATCAGGAAACCCTGCTGATCGACCACAAGAACTGCGAATTCAAGGCTGCCAGCACCGCGTTGAGCCTGATCGCCAAGTATCACTCCCACGTCGACCTGATCAACATGATGTCGCGCCTGGCCCGGGAAGAGCTGGTGCACCACGAACAGGTCATGCGCCTGATGAAGCGCCGCAAGATCGAACTGCGCCAGCTGTCCGCCGGGCGTTACGCGTCGGGGCTGCGCAAGGTGGTACGCAGTCACGAGCCGGTGAAACTGGTGGACACATTGGTGGTGGGGGCATTCATCGAGGCCCGCAGTTGCGAGCGTTTCGAAGCGCTGGTACCGCATCTGGACGAAGAACTGGGCAAGTTTTACTTCGGTCTGCTCAAGAGCGAGGCCCGGCATTTCCAGGGTTACCTGAAACTGGCCTGTCAGTACGGCGACGCCAGGGACATCGCCCTGGTGATCGACAAGGTCCGCGCCGCCGAGCAGGAACTGATCGAGTCGCCGGACGTGGAGTTCCGTTTTCATAGTGGTGTGCCGGTAGCGGCGTAATCCCGCACCACCCAGTCATGAACGGCTCAAACCCAGTCGTTCATGCCATTGCGCGATGGACTCTTCGGGGTACAGATCGAACTGTAGATCTCCGGGCTGCGCCTCGACTTCCACCCATGATGCCTTTGAACCCAGCATCAGGTGCGTGTGCTCTGGCGGCACCGGCAGCGGGGTGTCGATCGCCGAGGCGAAGGGGTGAATCAACTCGGGCCATTCAGGGCTGAACAACCACAGACCCGAGCCGCACACCGAACAGAAATGCCGCTCGGCGGTGCTGCTGTGGGCGCGTTTGTCGCCTTCTTCCTTGAGTCGCGCATGGTAAATCGCGATGTGTTTGCGTCCGCGAACCTTGAGGCTGGCGGCATCGCCCCCGAGGTTGATCGCAAAGCCGCCCCCGCCCTGGGTCTTGCGACAGATCGAGCAATAGCAGCGTTGATAGGGGTAGGGGTGGGCACTGGTCAGGCTGAATGACACCGCACCGCAATGGCAGGAGCCTTCGAGTTGCATGCTGGTCTCCGTTGGTAGAGTGATCCCGTTCAGCCTAGAAGATATGCAGTGATGGTGCCGACGCCTTCGCGAGCAAGTCGAATCGTCGCACCGCCGCTCCCGCATTAGAATGCATTCCCCTGTGGGAGCTGGCTTGCCTGCGATGAACGATAACGCGGTCCCACTGGACGCCCACCAACTGCCGAGTCAGCATGTCCCCCTCGAAACCGGGACATGACCTGATGCGACGATTACCTTCCCTGGCAGCCCTGCGAACCTTCGAATGCGCTGCCCGTCATGCCCATTTCGGCCGGGCGGCGGCCGAGTTGTGTGTCACCGACAGCGCGGTCAGCCACCAGATTCGCCAGCTCGAAGAGCAGCTCGGTGTATCGCTGTTCGTGCGCGAGGGCCGGCAGATTCGCCCGACCCTGGCCGCCGGGCGCCTGATGCAGAGTTTGCAACAGGCCTTCGAGTTGATTGGCGATGCCTGCGACGAGCTGCGCGATCCCTCATCCCTGGCGGTGTTGCGTCTGGCGGTCACCGCCGAGCTGGCGCAAAAGTGGCTGATGAGTCGTCTCACGGATTTCTACGCGCGTTACCCGCACATCACCTTGCATCTGTACGAACAACCGATCGACGCCACGGCGCCCGGGGAAGACATCGACCTGGCGATCACCTACGGCACAGGCCCCRTGGACAGCACCGCGTATTTCGTCCGGCCGCTGCCGGCATTGCAGTTCTTTCCGGTGTGCAGTCCCGGCCTGTTCAACCAGGGCACGCTGAAAACCCCGAAGGATCTGGCTCGCCATTGCCTGCTACACGACGACCAGGACGGCAAGACCTGGACCGCGTGGCTCACCAGCCATGCCGGCGACCAACGCCCGGACCGCCAGTTGTATTTCGCCCATGCGGGGCTTGCGCTGGAGGCCGCGGCGCAAGGGCAGGGCGTGGCCATGGGCGACAACCTGACGGCCCAGGAGGATTTGCTCAGCGGTCGGCTGGTCCGCCCGTTTACGTCGAGCATGACCGCCCTGGGCCAATACGCGCTGGTGTGTGAACGGGTGCGGCTGGAACGTCCGGCGGTGGCGCAGATGCTGGAGTGGTTCAACGATCAGTTGCTAGATTGATGAGTTGAATTCAAGTGTTCCGAAATAATCATCGTTGGCGAGCCAGTCATCAACGCCCTTAGCCTGTGGTCATTCCAATCCCCGCTGAAGAGGTTTGACCATGGCCCGCTTGCTTGACACCATTCCCAAACAGGACGGTTTCCGTCTGCCCGGCGAATTCGAAGCCAAGTCCGGTTGCTGGCTGGGCTGGCCGGAGCGCACTGACGTCTGGCGCAACGGTGCCAAGCCTGCGCAGAAAGTCTGGGTACAGATCGTTACTGCCATTTCCATGAGCGAGCCAGTCACTGTGTGCGCGTCGGCGGCACAGTTCGCCACCGCGCGCCGCCAGTTGCCACCGCAAGTGCGTGTGGTGGAAATGACTTGCAACGACACCTGGTTCCGCGACAGCGGCCCGTGTTTTGTGGTCAATGATCAGAGTGGCGAAGTGCGCGGCGTCGATTTCGAATTCAACGCCTATGGCGGGCTCGACGGCGGCTTGTACTACCCGTGGGACAAGGACGACCAGATCGCCAGCAAAATCCTCGAAATCGAACGCTTCGACCGCTATCGCGCGCCGTTGATCGCCGAAATGGGTGGCATCCAGAGCGACGGCCAGGGCAGCATCCTCACTACCGAGCAATGCCTGCTCAACCGCAACCGCAACCAGCATCTGGGCAAGGACGAAGTCACCCGCCGTCTGACCGACTACCTCGGCGCCGAGCAGGTGATCTGGCTGCCCCGGGGCTGCAAGTTCGACGAAACCGATGGCCACGTCGACGACCTCGCGTGTTTCGTGCGTCCTGGTGAAGTGGTGCTGCAATGGACCGACAACCGTGACGACCCGCAGTGGGAAATCTATCAGGAGGCCTACGACATTCTGCGCAGCACCCGCGACAGCCGTGGCCGCGAATTGATCGTGCACAAGCTGCCGCAGCCGGATGTGCTGGAGTGGACGGCCGAAGAAGCCGAGGGGCTGGATCAGCAGGACAGCACCCATACCCGCCAGGCCGGGACGAAAATCTGTGCGTCTTACATCAATTACTACGCCGGCAACAGTGCCATCGTGGTGCCGCTGTTTGGTGATCGCAACGACACAGTGGCGCTGGCGACCCTGGCCGAATTGTTCCCGAAGCACAGCGTCGTCGGCATCGAAAACTCCCGGGAAATCCTCCTCGGTGGCGGCAACGTCGCATGCATCACCATGCCGCAGTACGCCGCCACTACTTCCAGCAAAAAGGGAGCGTAACCATGGGCCTGCACAAACTGACTCAAGCAATACTGCTGGTGCTTGCACCCCTGTGTGTGCAGGCCGCCGACAGCGCCAGGCCGGTGGTCAACCTGTACATCTGGGGTGAATACCTGGCCCCGGACACCTTGAAGAATTTTGAAGCGAAAACCGGCATCCATGTGGTG
Organism: Pseudomonas sp. P5_A2_2; assembly: GCF_054177685.1. Classification (NCBI taxonomy): domain Bacteria; kingdom Pseudomonadati; phylum Pseudomonadota; class Gammaproteobacteria; order Pseudomonadales; family Pseudomonadaceae; genus Pseudomonas; species Pseudomonas sp. P5_A2_2. Next base: position 3,011 of record NZ_JBGCUL010000134.1, on the reverse strand, counting down.
GCCGACCACTTCGATTCCCTGGAAACCGTCGAGACCAAGCTGCTGACCGGCCGCAGTGGCTACGACCTGGTATTGACGGCGGGGCAGCATCTGTCCCGGGCCATCGAGAGTGGCGCGGTGCAGATGGTCGACAAGCAGCAACTGCCGCACTTTGCCGGCGTCGGCGAGGAGTTCCGTCAGCACATGGCGGTGTTCGATCCGGGCAACCGCTATGCCGGGATCTACRCCTGGGGCACCACAGGCGTGGGTTATCAGGAACAGGCCGTGAAACAGCGCCTGCCCGACGCGCCGACCGACAGTTGGGCGATGCTGTTCGACCCGGCCGTGGTCTCGAAATTCGCCGATTGCGGGGTCAGCCTGCTCAACGATCCCAACGAAGTGTTCGCCGCAGTCATGAAATACATGGGGCTGGACATCAACCGCCAGAGCCTCGATGACCTGAAACTGGCCGAGCAGCAACTGGCGAAGATTCGGCCGTACATTCGTTACTTCGACAACGACCTGAACATCAGCGACCTGGCCAACGGCAATACCTGCGTGGCGATGTCGTGGAACGGCAACGTGGGCATCGCGGCGGGCCAGGCCGAGGTGGCGGGCAAACCGTATTCGCTTAAGTACCGGATTCCGCAGGAGGGTACGCTAATCTGGTTCGATGCCATGGTCATTCCCAAGGATGCGCCGCATCCGAAGGCCGGCCTGGCATTGATGGACTATTTGATGACCCCGGAAGTGATTGCGCCGATCACCGACACTATCCATTACGCCAATGCGATCACGGCGGCGGACGGTTTGGTCGACCCGGCGATTCGCAACGATCCGGGGACGTATCCGACAGCTGCGGTCAGGGCTTCGCTGTACAGCAAGAATGACAATGGCAAGGCGTTCAACCGGGCGCTGATCCGGGCGTTCAGTCGGTTGAAGTCGGGGTTGTGATTGGTTTTGGATGATGAGGTGCCGCTACTGACGTCATCGCGAGCAAGCTCGCTCCCACAGGTTTTGTGTCTGCCAAAGATTTTATTTACACAGAAGTCCATGTGGGAGCGAGCTTGCTCGCGATGAACGAAAACGCGGTCTACCGGTTGGGCACCCGCCACAAATACCACGAGGCCACAGTCCGGTAAGGGCTCCACGCCAATCCGATCTCGATCATCTGCTTGCGCGTCGGCTGCACCTCCAGGCCCTTGAGCCGTCGATAACCCTCACGCACGCCAAAGTCATCGGCCGGCAGGATATCCGGCCGTTCCAGGCTGTAGATCAGCAGCATCTCCACGGTCCAGCGGCCCACACCGCGCAACGTGATCAGGCGTTCGATCAGCGCTTCATCGTCCATGGCCAGCGCCGTGGCGTAATCCGGTACCACGCCGTCCAGCGACGCCTGGGCGATACCCTGGATGGTCGCGATCTTGCTCGCGGAAAAGCCGCAACTGCGCAATTGGTCGAAATCTGCCGCGACAATCTGTTCAGGCCTGGGAAACGAACCCGAACCGAACAGCGCCAGCAGCCGACCGACAATCGCATCGCCGGCCTTGGCATGCAGTTGCTGATAGGCAATCGCCCGCACCAGTGACTCATACGGATCACGCGCCGCATGCGGCTGGTGCAGACACGGACCGATGGCGTCGATGTGGCGGCGCCAGTCGTCATCGATGGCGGCCAGGAACTCACTGGCCGCCCGATAGCCGTCAGACATGGGCTCAGGCTTTCCCGGACGGTTTCAACAGGGCGTTCACTTCGCCATAGGTCAAGGCCTTCAGGTCGTGGCTATCGAACTTGCCGGTTTGCAGAAAACTTTTGACGATGCCAGCCATGGCGCCGTAGAGGAACTCGGCGATGCCTGAACCGGCGGTCAGACGCCGTACGCCAAGTGCTTCAAGCGCTTCGGGCGACGGCAGGCCCGGGAAGCCGAGCACATTCAGCGGCAGCGAGGTGCCTTGGCACAGCGCCTTGATCTCGTACTCGGCGGTAACGCCCGCCGTAAACAGGCCATTGGCCCCGGCTGCTTGATACAGCGCGGCGCGCCTGAGAGTTTCCGCGACGCGATCTTCGGCAGGCACCAGACCCCGCAGGTAGACATCGGTGCGCGCATTGATAAACAGGTTCACGTTACGGCGCTCGGCCACCTGGCGGGCGGTTTCAATCTTGCGTACCAACAACTCCGGCGGTGAGGAACCGTCTTCGATATTGATCCCGACGGCGCCCGCGGCGATGACCGCATCAACTACTTGGGCCACCCGTTCCAGGTCATCGGAGTAACCGGCCTCGATGTCCACGGTCAGCGGCACCGAAATGACCCGGGCAATCGACTCGACGGTCGAGACCAGGCGCTCAAGGGGCAGGGTGTTGCCGTCCGGGTAGCCATGCACCCAGGCCACCGCCGCGCTGCTGGTGGCCACGGCCTTGTTGCCCAGTTGCTCCACCAGCCGCGCCCCAGCGGCATCGGCGACGTTGGTGAGGATCAGCAAACCCTCGTGATGCAGTTGGTGCAGTTGATTGTCGAGCCTGTCCATCGAGCTTCCTTCCTTATGAAAAAGACGTTGGGGATCAGAGCGCCAGTTGCTCCGTGAGCTGCACCGCCGCGTTCTCCAGCCTGAGCAAAAACGCCTTGCGCGGCTGGCCTCCAGCGTAGCCGGTCAACGAGCCGTCGGCGCCGATCACGCGGTGGCACGGCACGACAATCGATAAGCGGTTATGCCCGTTGGCCAGGCCCACTGCGCGGCTGGCACCGGGCTTGCCCAGCCTCGCCGCGATGGCGCCGTAGGTGGTGGTCCGGCCGTAAGGGATCTTCGCCAGTTCGGCCCAGACCCGACGGGAGAACTCGCTGCCGGGCATGTGCAAGGCCACGCTGAACTCGGTGAGCGTGCCGGCAAAATACGCGGGCAATTGCGCTTCGATCTGCTGCAAATGCGCGTTGTGACCCGGCGCCACGGCATAACCGAAACGGTTTTGCAGCGCCTCGACCGCCGGGTTCAGCGAGGCCTGGTCGAGAAACTCCAGCAGCACCAGTCCACGCC
>NZ_JBGCUL010000133.1:0-8490 GCF_054177685.1 Pseudomonas sp. P5_A2_2 | reverse complement strand
GTAGTGGACGCCGAGAAGKGGCAGGCGCGGGTCCTGGGCACGCAGTTCGAGGTCCGCTTGCAGTCCCGTGGTGCACAGGTCACGGTGTTGTCCGGGCGGGTTGGCGTAACGGCGGACAAGAACGCCGAGCAGCAAATTCTCACCGCCGGCCAGCAAGTCGCCTACGGCGAAGGCTCGGCGGAAAAATTCCACGCGGTGGACAGCGAAGCGCAGTTGGCATGGCGTCAGGGTTGGCTCAATTACTACAAGGCGACGTTGGCCGATGTGGTGCTGGATTTGGCGCGCTATTACCCCGGACGGATCTTGATACTCAGCGATGAACTGGCGACGCGGCGGGTCAGTGGCAGCTTTCCGAGCAGGAATCCGCAGGCGGTGTTGAGTTCGTTGCAGGGGGTGTTGGGGTTTGAGCAGCATCAGGTTTTGGGGCAGCTGATTATTTTGCGTTGATGCTGCCGGCCCCATCGCGARCAAGCTCGCTCCCACAGGTTATGTGTTGCCCCAATATTGTGGCCGACTCAAAACCTGTGGGAGCGAGCTTGCTCGCGATGGCGGCAGATCAGACACCCAATCACTCAAGAAAAAATATTTTCAGAATGTGATGAGGTAAACCCGACTGCCATCCGTGTAGTGACTGAAACTGCGAGTCATTCGCATCCGTTGCGGTTCTACACAGGTCATGAGTCATGAAGTCCAGGGCAAAATCGGGTTCGGTCAAACAGTGGTTGGGTGTGTCTGCGTTGAGCTTTTCGGCATTGGCGTTGTTGCCGCTGAGCGTGGCGCTGGCCGCAGAGGCGGGCAGCAGTCAGTCGCGTGGGCAATTCAATTTCGCACTGGCCGCCAAACCGCTGCCCCAGGCCTTGAGTGATTTCAGCCGGGTGACCGGCATCAGTGTCGTCTACACCGATGAAGCGCCGTACGGCCTCAATGCGCCCGCGGTCAATGGCCAGATGAGCGCCGAACAGGCCCTGCAACGTCTGCTCAGTGGTTCGGGATTGACCTTCCGCCGCACCGATGGGCATACCATTGCACTGGAACCACGGCCGACCGAAGGTGCGTTGAACCTGGGCGCGACCACCATTACCTCGGTGATGGATGAGTCCATGAGTTACCAGCCGCCACCGACTTCTTCGGTGATGCGCTCCTCGGCCCCGATTCAGGACATCCCGCAGACGATCAATGTCGTCCCGGCCCAGGTCATCCGCGACCAGGCGCCACGCAATCTCGATGACGCTCTGGCCAATGTCAGCGGCATCACCCAGGCCAACACTTTGGGCAGCACCCAGGATTCGGTGATGGTCCGCGGCTTTGGCGACAACCGTAATGGCTCGATCAYGCGCGACGGCATGCCGATCGTGCAGGGCCGTGGCCTCAACACCAGCGTCGACCGGGTCGAAGTGCTCAAGGGGCCTGCCTCGTTGCTCTATGGCATCCAGGATCCGGGTGGCGTGGTCAACATGGTCAGCAAAAAGCCCGAGCTTGAGCAGTACAACGCACTGACTGCGCGCGGTTCGAGCTATGGCGACGGCAAGAACGGCAGCGGCGGCGGTCTCGACAGCACCGGTGCCCTCGGCGATTCCGGGCTGGCCTACCGCATGGTGCTGGACTATGAAGACGAAGATTACTGGCGCAACTTCGGCGTGCATCGCGAGAGCCTCATCGCGCCGTCGCTGGCCTGGTACGGCGAAAGCACCAAGTTGCTGTTCTCCTATGAGCACCGCGAATTCCTCACGCCGTTCGACCGCGGCACGCTGATCGATCCACGGACCAACCATCCGCTGGACATCTCGCGCAACGAACGTCTCGACGAGCCGTTCAACAACATGGAAGGGCGTTCGGACCTCTATCACTTCGAGGCCGATCACGAGCTCAACGACAACTGGAAGGCCCATTTCGGTTACAGCTGGAACCGCGAAACCTACGACGCCAGCCAGGTGCGCGTGACTGCCATCGACACCAATAAGGGCACCCTGACCCGCAGCATGGATGGCACCCGGAATGCGATCAGCACCGACCGCTTCACCACCGCCGGCCTCGAAGGCAACGTGGATGTGTTCGGCATGCAGCATGAGCTGCTGTTCGGCGTCGATGACGAATACCGCAAGATCTTCCGCGAAGACCTGATCCGCCAGAAAAGCCGCACCCAGTTCAGCTACGTGAACCCGATCTATGGCCAGGAAGTGCCGGGCACCACTGTCAGTGCGGCCGACAGCGCGCAGACCGATGAACTGCGCAGCGATTCGGTGTTCCTGCAGGATTCCATCCACCTCAACGACCAATGGATTCTGGTGGCCGGCGCGCGCTTCCAGGCGTACGACCAGTACGCCGGCAAAGGCGTGCCGTTCCACGCCAACACCGACAGCAACGGGCAGAAATGGATACCGCGCGCGGGCCTTGTGTACAAGTACACCGACGCCTTGTCGTTCTACGGCAGCTACACCGAATCGTTCAAACCCAATTCGACCATTGCGCCGTTGAGCGGCAGCAGCACCGTGCTTGACGGCGGCATCGCGCCGGAAGAAGCCAAGTCCTGGGAGCTGGGTGCCAAGCTCGATCTGCCGGGCCGCGTCACTGGCAACATCGCGCTGTTCGACATCAAGAAACGCAACGTGCTGGTGGCCAACGCCGAAGGCCCGACGACAATTTACAGTGCCGCCGGCGAAGTGCGTTCCCGTGGCCTTGAAGTGGACTTGAGCGGTCAGCTCACCGATCGCTGGAGCATGATCGGCAGCTACGCCTACACCGATGCCGAAGTCACCGAAGACCCTGTTTACAAGGGTAATCAACTACAAAACGTGGCAAAGAACAGCGGCTCGCTGTCGGCCGTCTATGACTTCGGCACCATCGTCGGCGGCGACCAACTGCGGGTCGGCGCCGGGGCGCGTTATGTGGGTGAGCGCGCGGGCAACGCGGTGAACGATTTCGACCTGCCGGGCTACACCGTGGCCGATGCGTTCGCCACCTACGACACCAAAGTCGAAGGGCAGAAGGTCAAGTTCCAGCTCAACGTGAAGAACCTGTTTGATCGCACTTACTACACCTCGGCGGCAAGTCGGTTCTTTGTGTCGATGGGTGACTCGCGGCAGGTGACGTTGTCGAGCACCTTGGAGTTCTGACGATAGACCGCGTTATCGTTCTTCGCGGGCTTGCCCGCGAAGGCGGCAATTGAGGCGCCGAAAATCCCGGGCCTAGCGCAAAAACGCCTGTCGATACTCACCGGGCGTCCCGCCAAGTGACTGGCGAAAGCGATTGGTGAAATGGCTGGCGCTGGAAAAGCCGCAAGCCAGTGCAATCTCCCCCAGTGGTTGCGAGGTCGTGCGCAGCAACTCCCGCGCCCGGTTCAGGCGTCGTGCCAGCACATACTGATGGGGCGGCAAGCCGAAGCTTTCGCGGAACATCCGCGCGAAGTGGTATTCCGACAACGCGCACAACGCCGCCAATTGACCCAGGCTGATGGCGTCGTCCAGATGGCTGTCGATGTATTCCACCAGATGCCGACGCTGATGCGCGGCCAACCCACCTTTAAGACGCAGGCCTTGCCGGGCATTCACCTGGCTGAGCAGGGCATGGCTGAGCAGTTCGTGGGCCAGGCTGCTGGTCAGCAGGCGCTCGCCCGGCTCGTCCCAGTTCAGGGTGATCAACTGTCGAAAGAGCAGCGCCTGCTGCGGATCATCGAGAAAGGTCTGCTCGCGCAGTTGCATTTCCCGTGGTTCGCGATCGAGCAGGGTGACGCAACCGAGGGCAAATTGTTCGGGGCTGAAATACAGGTGCGCCAGGCGAATATCGCCATTGATCACCCAGCCTGACTGGTGGTCGGCCGGCAGGACGCACAGTTTATCCGGCCCCCCCTTGTTGCCGGGCTGGTCGCGGCGAAAGGTGCCGGTGCCGCCGGCAAGGTAACAGGACAACGTGTGGTGGCTGGGCGCTTCGTAATCCTGCGCATCGTGGTGATTGCTCCACAAGGCTGCAGACAAACCGTCACCGAGCTCGGCGCTGTGCTCGAGGCGAGCATTCGGCGAGCGGTTGAGGGCTTGAAAGACTTGTAGGGTATCCAGTGCAGCCATGATCGTTGCTCTCTAACACCTGCATCCAACGCCCTGCATCCTACTCCGTAGACGTGCGCCTGCCAGCCTGTCGGCAGACAAAAGCGCAAGTTTATGCAAGTGCGCCAGGGAGTGGCGCCGGACACTGGGCACCTATCGAGGAGCCTTTGTCATGAACCTTTCTTTGTACTTGCTGACCGTGCTGATCTGGGGCACCACCTGGATTGCCTTGAAATGGCAACTCGGCGTGGTGGCCATTCCCGTGTCGATCGTCTATCGCTTCGGGCTCGCTGCGCTGGTGCTGTTCGTGATCCTGCTGCTTAGCCGACGCTTGCAAGTGATGAACCGTCGCGGGCACCTGATCTGCCTGGCTCAGGGCTTGTGCCTGTTCTGCGTCAACTTCATGTGCTTCCTCACTGCGAGCCAGTGGATCCCCAGCGGCCTGGTGGCCGTGGTGTTTTCCACCGCCACCCTGTGGAATGCCCTCAACGCGCGGGTGTTCTTCGGTCAGAAAATCGCCCGCAATGTGCTGATGGGCGGCGCGCTGGGCCTGCTTGGGCTGGGCCTGTTGTTCTGGCCGGAATTGGCCGGGCGTACCGCCAGCCCGGAAACCCTGCTCGGTCTCGGTCTGGCCTTGTGCGGCACCTTGTGTTTCTCGGCGGGCAACATGCTCTCGAGCCTGCAACAGAAGGCCGGTCTCAAACCGCTGACCACCAATGCCTGGGGCATGGCTTACGGGGCGGCGATGCTCTCGGTGTGGTGTCTGGTCAAGGGCATTCCCTTCGACATGGAAATGAGCGCGCGTTACATCGGGTCACTGTTGTACCTGGTGATTCCGGGGTCGGTGATCGGTTTCACCGCCTACCTGACGCTGGTAGGCCGCATGGGGCCTGAGCGGGCTGCGTATTGTACGGTGCTATTTCCGGTGGTGGCGCTCAACGTGTCAGCGTTCGCCGAGGGCTATCAATGGACGGTGCCGGCGCTGTTGGGGCTGGTGTTGGTGATGTCGGGGAACGTACTGGTGTTTCGTAAACCCAAAGTGTCGCCGGTGCTGGGTAACGGCAAGTTGGCCTGAGGGAGGGCGTCGAGCGCCGAGTGACTCAGCGCTCGATTTTTATTGCGATGTATATCAATAACGGAAAAATGAAATCAATAATATTCCGGGCCCTGTCCTGATAGTTCCATGCGCTCGAGTCATCCATGTTGAACCATTCAGCACCGATTACTTGAAAGCCTACGTAATAGAGGAAAAGGGCGATCAACAATCCGATTAATCCAGGTTTTTTGGCTTCGTGAAATTGTTCCTGGCATGTGTTGATATTTTTGTACAGGTAATAGGTTCCAAGCAGGCAAAACAGGGTGTAGACCACTTCAAGTGTAATGATCAGCCAGTAGATGCGGTGGTGCACTATGGCTGAAGTAATAGCCCTGTGGCTGTATCTGTGACGGTCGTTGGTGGTGTCCATGCTCAGGACGTGAGCAATGTATTCATAGTTGCTCGAGTAGTCCGTGAAGTTGTTGTAAAGCATCAGCAACCCAAACAGGCTGACAAATAACATCAGTGTGGCTTTGCTGAGTCGAATGACCTGGCTTGTTGTGAATGGTGGCAAGTGGGCGGTCTCCGTTATTGTCCTTGTAGTGTCCGGGCAAATACGGAGAGTCTATCGCGTGGTTTTATGGTTTGGTTGTCGACTGAATTGCAGGATATGTATAAAGAGAGCTATTTAGTCGCTTGAAAGTAATTCTTTTAAATTGAACGGGCAGGCGCTTGTCGCTCCTGCCCGTTTTGACTTCAACCCCTCCAGACTTGCGGGTTGACCAGGTCCTGCGGTCGCTCGCCCAGCAGGGCACTGCGCAAGTTGGCCAGGGCACGGTTGGCCATGGCATCGCGGGTCTCATGGGTGGCCGAGCCGATGTGCGGCAAGGTCACGGCATTTTTCAGCTGGAACAGTGGCGACTCGGCCAGCGGTTCTTTTTCGTATACGTCCAGCCCTGCACCCCGAATGCGGTTGTTTTGCAGCGCTTCGATCAGCGCGGGCTCGTCCACCACCGGACCACGGGAAATGTTCACCAGAATGGCACTTGGCTTCATCAGCGCCAGTTCACGATGGCTGATCAAGTGTTTGGTTTTCTCGCTGAGCGGCACCACCAGGCAGACGAAATCAGCTTCAGTCAGCAATTGATCGAGGCTGCGGTACTGTGCGCCGAGTTCCTGTTCCAGTTCGTTCTTGCGGCTGTTACCGCTGTAGATAACCGGCATGTTGAATCCCAGGCGACCGCGTCGGGCGATGGCCGCACCGATATTGCCCATGCCGACGATGCCCAGGGTCTTGCCATGCACATCGCAACCGAACAGCTGTGCACCGACAGTGGCCTGCCATTGCCCGGCCTTGGTCCAGGCATCCAGTTCGGCGACGCGACGGGCGCTGCTCATCAACAGGGCAAACGCCAGGTCGGCGGTGCTTTCGGTGAGCACATCCGGCGTGTTGGTCAGCATGATCCCGCGCTCGTTGAAATAGGCCAGGTCATAGTTGTCGTAGCCCACCGAGACGCTGGACACCACTTCCAGCCTGGCGGCGTTTTCCAACTGGGCGCGACCGAGTTTGCGACCGACGCCGATCAGGCCGTGGGCGTGGGGCAGGGCCTCGTTGAATTGGGCGTTGATGTCGCCGTTTTTCGGATTCGGCACGATGACATCGAAGTCTTGTTGCAGGCGTTCGACCATTTCCGGGGTGACGCGGCTGAAAGCCAGGACAGTCTTTTTCATGGGAGGCGCACTCGTCGGGCGGTGAAGAATGATGAGCACGCTAACATTCTTCGCGGGATTTGTGCGAGTCGTCAGGCGGTCAATGCAAGCTTGCAGCTTGCGGGGCGTCATCCAGTTATACTGCCGCACTTCTTATACTGTGACATGCGGCTCACTCACCGGGCCCGACACTTCATGCACCACCCGGAGCTTTCATGACTTCCCCGAAACAACCGCCGGTCGCCGACGCCCTGAGCGACGTGCAGGCAGAGCTGCCAGACAGCGTCGACTCCAGYGCCGACAGCGAAACCAAAGCCGAGATCCCGGCCTTCAAGTTCCCGTTCAAGCCGGGTGATCTGGCGGCCGCCAAGGGCTCCAACCAGCCGTGGTACAAGAACGGCGCCAAGAACGGCCACACCAAGACCCCAGGCATGGCACCGCCGGGGACTCGTCGGTCGATGGGTAAGCGCTAAATCCGGACTTTGCGATGACAGCGCCGCCGTCATCGCGGGCAAGCCCGCTCCCACAGTAATCATCGTCGTACACAAAATATGTGTTCATCGGTGATCCTTGTGGGAGCGGGCTTGCCCGCGATGAGGCCATTCAGGGCGATGCAACTTCCTGATCAAGCCGCCCGCAACGAAATAAACGCATAATTCGCCGGCGCATCCGCCACCACTTGCGCACCGGCGGCCAGCACTTGCTCCGCAATATCATCGTCCGACACATGAAACAGCCATTCGCTGCCCCACTCCGGCAACGTTTGCCCGGCCAGGTCGTCGACGATTGCAGCAAACTCCGCCATATCGGGCAGATAAGCGGTAAACCCGTCACCCTTCAGGGCCGTCGTGCGAATACCCAGCAGCGCGCAAACTGCATCCTTGGTCTGAATATCGTCGCGATCCGCCTCGCGTGAGCGCTGGATCAGTTGCACCAGCTCCTGGTCGACCAGATTACCGCCGACAATCAGCTCCGGCCCTGTTTCCCACGACTCAGGCGGACATTCCTTCACGGCGGTGTTCAGAGGTATGTGCGGATTGATTTCCATCGGATAGATGCGGCACACCAACGGCCGGCGTTCGTAGATGCGGCAGCGGTTGTCTTCGTCAAGATTCCGGCAGGGGCCGACATTGTAGGCGGCGAAGGTGATGGCCACGTACGCGTCGGATTCGCCGCTGCGCACCGCCGCCGAACGGCGTTTGGCGTGTTCCCGTTGTTGCATCGGCAGACCCAGGCCGTTGCCCAGAAACGCTTCCACCAGCACGATCAGCTGACCACCGTCGGCGGCCCACATCCGGGCTTCGCTCAAGGTCAGGGGTACATGGTGGTCGTTGCAGCATTTGCCGCAGCCTACACAGGAAAACGTCGTATTCATTGAGCGTTGATTCGCATCACAGGGCATGAAACGGCGACAGAATGCCGCCACAAAAGCCGCTATCGAAGCAAATTATGCGCCACTCAGTTGGCCTTGCCGGCCGGGCGGATGGAGTCCCATTCGGCGACGTACGCGGTTTTGCTCTTTTTGTTGTAGAGACACAATTCAGTGCCTTGCGCGCCTTTCATGTGTTTTTGCGGGTACTGGCCCTGGAGCAGCAGCGCGGTGTAGCCGACCCGGTCATCGAACTGCGCGGCGGTGCCGACCGGTTTGCTGTCCTTCAGGGCGCTGGCCTTGGTGCAACTGGCGAGTACGGCTTTGTCGTAGGT
>NZ_JBGCUL010000132.1:0-8520 GCF_054177685.1 Pseudomonas sp. P5_A2_2 | reverse complement strand
TTGAATGTTAATCCGCTATCGCGAGCAGGCTCGCTCCTACAGGTGGAGTGCAACGTGTTCGGATTTATTCCCCGCGAATGTACTGTTCCAGCTGCTTGATCAGCTCCGCCTGTTCGGCAATCGCCTCCTTGACCAGGTCACCGATCGACAGCAGCCCAATCAATTTGCCGTTTTCGACCACCGGCAAGTGACGCAGGCGCCTATCGGACATGATGCCCAGGCAGGTCTCCACGGTTTGATGGGGGTCGACGGTGATCACCGGTGACACCATGATGTCGCGTACCGGCGTACCCACCGAAGAGCGGCCGTGCAGCACCAGTTTGCGTGCATAGTCCCGTTCGCTGATGATGCCCAGCACTTCATCATTCTCCACCACCAACAAGGCGCCGACGTTTTTCTCGGCCATCTTCATCAGTGCTTCGAGCACCATGTGATCGGGTTTGATCTGGTGCACTTCCTGATTCTTCTGATCTTTGAGCTTGAGCAGTTGGGCGACGGTTTTCATGGTGGTTACTCGGGTGTTGTCGTTGTTCTTGAAGAATCGTAGACGCGAGCGTTCAGGGCAAGGGCGAATGCGGCAGATAACACGCAAAAAACGTCATTCGGCGGTTTTTCTTCGGTAAACCCCTCATTTCAGGCCCGGCGCACTACCTGTAGGAGCGAGCCTGCTCGCGATGACGGACTAACAGCCAATATCTTCGTTGAAGGTTAATCCGCTATCGCGAGCAGGCTCGCTCCTACAAGTAGTGTGTCTGCCTGGCAGGCCTGCGGCAAACGCGCTATCCCGGCCGATGACGGGTAGAATCCCCCTCTGAATCAACGTTGAGGTTTGCAGTGGTGGATCTACAGCAGGGCTTCGTCCTGACCCGGCATTGGCGCGACACCCCGGCCGGTACGGAAGTCGAGTTCTGGCTGGCGACCGATATCGGTCCCCGGCGCATCCGCCTGCCTCATCAACCGTCGGTGGCGTTCATCCCTGCTGCGCAGCGTCAGGCGGCCGAAAGCGTTTTGCATGACGAGAAGAACGTCGAGCTCAGGCCCCTGGCCCTGCAGGATTTCGAACATCGCCCGGTCCTCGGGCTTTACTGCCAGCAACATGGCCAGTTGATGCGCCTGGAAACCGCGCTGCGCCGGGCCGGTGTCGAGGTGTTCGAAGCCGACGTGCGCCCGCCGGAACGCTACATGATGGAACGCTTCATCACCGCGCCGGTGCGTTTCAGTGGCACGCCGAATGCCGAGGGCCTGCTGCTCGACGCCCAGATGAAACCCGATCCCGACTACCGGCCGAGCCTCAGACTGGTGTCCCTGGACATCGAGACCACCGCCCAGGGCGAGTTGTATTCCATTGCCCTGGAAGGTTGCGGCGAACGTCAGGTGTACATGCTCGGTCCGCCGAATGGCGACGCCAGCCAGGTGGATTTCCAGCTCGAATACTGCGATTCGCGGACCCTGCTGCTGAAAAGACTCAATGAATGGTTTGCCCGCTTCGACCCCGACGCGATCATCGGCTGGAACGTCGTGCAGTTCGACTTGCGGGTGCTTCACGAACACGCCCGGCGCCTGGCGGTGCCCTTGAAACTGGGGCGTGGCGGTGAGGAAATGCAGTGGCGCGAACATGGCAGCGGCAACCATTACTTCGCCTCGGCGGCAGGACGCCTGATCATCGACGGTATCGAGGCCCTGCGCTCGGCAACCTGGAGTTTCCCTTCGTTCAGCCTGGAAAACGTCGCGCAAACCTTGCTCGGCGAGGGCAAATCCATCGACAACCCGTACCAGCGCATGGACGAAATCAATCGCATGTTCGCCGAGGACAAACCGGCGCTGGCCACATACAACCTCAAGGACTGCGAACTGGTCACGCGGATTTTCGCCAGGACTGAGTTGCTCACCTTCCTGCTGGAGCGGGCCAGCGTCACCGGTTTGCCGGCCGATCGCATGGGCGGTTCGGTGGCGGCGTTCACACACCTGTACATGCCGCTGATGCACCRTCAGGGTTTCGTTGCGCCGAATCTCGGTGGCAAGCCACCCGAAGCCAGCCCCGGCGGTTTTGTCATGGATTCACAACCGGGACTGTACGAATCGGTGTTGGTGCTCGACTACAAAAGCCTCTATCCGTCGATCATCCGCACCTTCCTGATTGACCCCGTGGGGCTGATTGAAGGGCTCGAGCATCCGGACGACAGCGAGTCGGTACCGGGTTTTCGTGGCGCGCGCTTTTCGCGCACCCGGCATTGCCTGCCATCCATCGTCGCCCGGGTGGCCGAAGGCCGGGAAACCGCCAAGCGCGAACACAACGCACCGCTGTCCCAGGCGCTGAAAATCATCATGAACGCGTTCTACGGTGTGCTCGGCTCCAGCGGTTGTCGCTTCTTCGACACGCGCCTGGCTTCGTCCATCACCTTGCGCGGGCACGAGATCATGCTGCGCACCCGCCAGTTGATCGAGGCCCAGGGGCATGCAGTGATTTATGGCGACACCGATTCGACCTTCGTCTGGCTGCGTCGCGCCCATGGTCAGCAGGAGGCGGCGCAGATCGGCCACGCGCTGGTGGCGCACGTCAATCAGTGGTGGCGCGAGCACGTGCAGCAGGAATACGGCTTGCAAAGCGTTCTCGAGTTGCAGTTCGAAACCCACTACAAGCGCTTTTTGATGCCGACCATCCGCGGCGCCGAAGAAGGCAGTAAAAAGCGCTACGCGGGGCTGGTGACCCGGGCCGATGGCAGCGACGAAATGATCTACAAAGGCCTGGAAACCGTACGCACCGACTGGTCGCTGTTGGCCCGGCAATTCCAGCAGGAGCTGTATTCGCGGATCTTCCTGCGCCAGCCCTATCAGGATTATGTGCGTGACTACGTGCGCAAGACCCTGGCCGGTGAATTCGATGACCGGCTGATCTACCGCAAGCGCCTGCGCCGCAGCCTCGATGACTATCAGCGTAACGTACCGCCCCATGTGCGCGCGGCGCGCCTGGCCGACGAGTACAACGACCGCCAGGGTCGCCCGCGGCAATACCAGAACGGCGGCTGGATCAGCTACGTGATCACCGGCGCCGGCCCCGAGCCGCTGGAAGTGCGCAGCGCGCCCATCGATTACGACCACTACATCACCCGGCAACTGCAACCGGTGGCGGACGCGATACTGCCGTTTGTCGACGACGACTTCTCAACCCTGATTGGGGGGCAACTGGGCCTGTTTTGAGTCCATCAGCGACAAGGTCCAGTCATCCAGGATGCCGTGGAAGTATTGGTTCAGGGCTTGCTGGAAAAGGCTGTAGGCGGCGGTGACCTGGGCAAACAGGGTCATCGAGGAATGAAACTTCAGGTCGTCGGGATGGCCGAAAATCCCGGCCACCGAGCACTCCCGGATGTTCAGTACTTCCTGGGTGCAGGTGCGTAGCCGGGCGCCCAGCAACGGGTGCTCAAGGTAGGCCAGGGCTTCCTCCCGCGAGCGGATGGCAAAGCGGCGCGACATCTCGCTGCCGCCGAGCCCGGCAAATTGCGGAAAAATGAACCACATCCAGTGACTGCGCTTGTGTCCATTGCTCAGCTCGTTTTGAACCCGCTCGAATATCGGCTCCTGAGCCAGGAGAAAACGTTGCAGATTGAACGGGTCCAGGTGGTCGGTGCTCCTCATGGCGAAGCTCTCTGACTGACTGCGGTGGTTCAGACCATGGCCAGCCGCTGTTTGCGTTGTGGCGCGTGAAACGCTTGGTCCAGCGCCTCCAGATCCCCGGCTTCAAGCTGCAATCGGGCAGCTTGGGCATTGAGCCGTACATGCTCGGGGCGGACCGCTTTGGGGATAGCGATCACGCCGTCCTGACGCACAATCCATGCCAGCGCGACTTGTGCCGGCGTCACGCCGTGTCGGGCGGCCACCTGTTTGAGAGTGGCATTGGCGAGCATTTTTCCGCCCTGGTCGATCGGACAGTAAGCCATGACCGGCAGCCGTCGTTGATGGCTCMAGGGTAATAAATCAAATTCTATGCCCCGTTGTGCCAGGTTGTAGAGCACCTGATTGGTGGCGCAGGCCGGGGCGTCCAGTTCCAGCAAGTCGTCGAGGTCGAAATTGGACACGCCCCAACGACCGATCTTGCCGTCTTCGCGCAGGCGTTCGAAGGCTTCAACGGTTTCCTCCAGGGGATACTGGCCGCGCCAATGCAGCAGATACAGATCGATGTAATCGGTGCCGAGCCGGCGCAGGCTTCGCTCACATGCCAGGGGAATGCCCTGGCGGCTGGCATTGTGCGGGTACACCTTGCTGACCAGAAAGACGCTGTCGCGCTGGTCGGCGATGGCATCGCGGACCACTTCCTCGGCGCCGCCTTCGGCGTACATTTCAGCGGTGTCGATCAGGGTCATGCCCAGTTCGATGCCCAGGCGCAGGGCCGCGACTTCTTCCGTGTGCCGTGAGCGGTCTTCGCCCATCTGCCAGGTCCCCTGGCCGATAACAGGGACCCTGGCGCCAGCCAATTCAAGCGTGCGCATGCAAACCTCCTTTATGAATGCCGATGGTTGTTTCAATGGGCAGCACAATAGTCCATCGGTTCCCCCGCAGGGGTTGCTGCAGGCTGCGATCTTTTGAGCTGGACCTTGTGTGCCGATACTGCACTTTTTCGCCATGCCCGACTCTATCCATGGCAGCCAGCGGCGATCCCCACCGTCGGCCCCCCCTTCAAGTCTAAACATACAGGTGAAATTACTCCCACAAGGGAAGTGCTTAAGGTATAAAGATAGATCGCATCGATATAACTGGTTATAAGAAATATCGCTATGCTGCGGGCCAGATTTCCCTTGCGATCTTTGTGGACGTATTCATGGATTTAGTGAACATCGGGTTGGTCGTTGCCGGGCTGGTCGTCGGCTTCATCGTCGGCATGACTGGCGTGGGTGGCGGGTCGCTCATGACGCCGATCCTGCTAGGGTTCGGCATCAACCCGGCGACGGCGGTCGGTACCGACCTGCTGTACGCCGCCATCACCAAGTCCAGCGGTGTACTGGTTCACCGCAAGAACAACAACATCGACTGGGCGATTACCGGCTGGCTGACCCTGGGCAGCGTGCCCGCGGTGGCGTTGACGCTGTGGTTCCTCAGCACCCTGCACAGCGCCCCCGAGGC
This sequence comes from Pseudomonas sp. P5_A2_2, assembly GCF_054177685.1. Taxonomy (NCBI): domain Bacteria; kingdom Pseudomonadati; phylum Pseudomonadota; class Gammaproteobacteria; order Pseudomonadales; family Pseudomonadaceae; genus Pseudomonas; species Pseudomonas sp. P5_A2_2. The sequence continues at coordinate 3,405 of NZ_JBGCUL010000132.1, read as the reverse complement.
GATGAACGCGATCATCAAGCAGGCCCTGGGTTTTGTGTTGTTTGCCACGGCACTGGCGATCCTGTTCAAGAAGCGCCTGCTCGACTTCGCCCACAAACGTGCGGGCGGCAACTACCACCCCAGCGGATTGCGCCTGAATGTGATGACGGTCATCACCGGGCTGGTCCTTGGCGCCATGGTCGCGCTGACATCCATCGGTGCTGGTGCGCTGGGCACCGTGGCACTGTTCATCCTCTATCCGATGCTGCCGACCCGCCGCCTGGTGGGGACTGAAATCGCCCACGCCGTGCCGCTGACCCTGGTCGCGGGCCTTGGCCATGCCAGCATGGGCAACATGGATTGGCACGTCCTGGGTTACTTGCTGGTGGGCTCATTGCCGGGGATTTACCTGGGCAGCCACCTGACCGGGCGCATCTCCGACGAACTGCTGCGCCCTTGCCTGGCGACCATGCTGTTGTTGATCGGCTACAAACTGGCGTTCTGATACAAGCCGCCACGCCAGTTTCATTCGCGGGTGAATATTTCCAGCAGATGCCCGTCCGGGTCATCGAAATACACCCGCCTTCCTCCCGCGTAATCATTGATCTCCCTCAGTCGCTGCTTGCACGGGTCGGCCCACCATGGCTGACCGTTGGCTTGCAGGCGTGCGAAGGCCGCATCGAAATCCTCGTCACCCATCAAGAATGCATAGTGCTGGGACGCTATCGGCGGGTCGTTGTCGTAGAAATCCAGTGACACGCCGTTATCCAGCTTGACGATCAGCATGGGCCCGAAAGGCTGCGGGGCGGGCAGGCCAAGGAGGCTGGCCAGGAAATTCGCCGAAACCTGCTTGTCCCGGCACCAGACGATGGTGTGGTTCAACTGAGCGCTCATGGGCAAGTCCTCACGACGGATCAGGCGGGTTGTCATGTGTCTTCAGATTAGCCCAGCCTGTTGCGCAATGACCGCCCTGACCTAAGCTTGGGGCAAGGCGAGACATATTTGCGGTACGTCACCCGGAACGATCGCCGCAATGCGCAATCATTAGAGCGTGGATATCAAAAGGAGATGCGCATGCTCATCAGGTCACTGACCCTGGCTACCTTGCTGGCGATTGCCGGCACTTCGTTCGCCGCTGATGGCGACTCACCGCTGGACATGGACAAGGGCAGGGCCCGGCCACTGATAGTCATCGCTCCGAGTGCTGTTGATCCGGTCTGGACCGGCCTGAAAAAGTCGCTGGATGAACCGGCCAATCGCCAGGGATTCACCGACCGCAACATGGTGCTCTACACCGTGCTCAACCTGATGGGCCAGCGCGACGGCAAAGACCTCGGGCCACAAGACACGGCGGCACTGATCCGCTCGCTCAAGCTGGGTGCCGGCGCCAAGACCAAGGTCATCCTGGTCGGCAAGGACGGCGAAAAGAAACTCGAACAATCGGACGCCATCAAGCTGGAAACGATTTTCAGCGCTGTCGATCAGTTGCCGGCGACCGAGAAAGAATTCACCGCGACCGTGGCGGCTCCGGTCACTGAGGCGGAGCCTGCGGCCAAGGGCGCCAAGCCCGCGAAAAACAGCAAACCGGCGAAGGCCGCCAAGCCGGCTGAAATGCCGGATGATTGAACTGACACTGAATTCTGGTGGTGAGCAATTAACCTGTGGGAGCGAGCTTGCTCGCGATGGCGGACTGTCAGGCAACGCAGGTGTCGACTATGCGATCGTCATCGCGAGCAAGCTCGCTCCCACAGGGTTTCGGTGTTCGAAGCGTTAACTGATCGGCATTACCTCTAGAGGTCGCCCTTATCTATGGAGAAGGCGGCAAGGCTTATTGAGTCAGGGCACTCAGAATCTGATGAGCAATCCTGACCCGCTGCGCATTCGGGTAGTTCTTGTTGGCCAGCATCACAATGCCAATGTCCTTCGATGGCACGTACGCCACGTAAGCACCAAAGCCCCCGGTTGAACCGGTCTTGTTGACCAGTACGTTCTGCGGCTGCGCCTGCGGCGGGTTCAGCCATTGGACCTTGTGGGCCTCTATGGCCATCGGCGTGGAGTTGCCGTCCAGCAGGCGATCCAGTGTGATCGGGTAGCGATACATCTCCCAGCCCAGGCCCTGGGTCATATCGCCGACGGTGTAGTAACCGCTATGAGTCAGGGCGATGGCTTGCTGCAACGGCTTTTCCAGGGACGCCGGCTTCATGTTCGCGCCGACATAGCCCAGCAAGTCCGCGGCGCTGGTTTTCACCCCATACGCCTCGGAATCCAGCGCCCCCGGAGTGACCCGTACCGGTTTGCCGTCCTGGTTGTAGCCCTGGGCGTACAGCGCCATCTGATCCTGTGGCACATGCACATAGGTGTGCTTGAGGCCCAGTTTTGGCAGCAGGGTTTTCTCCATCAGCTCATCGAACGGCTGGCCCATGCTTTGCGCAGCGAGGTAGCCGAACAGGCCAAGACTGGGGTTCGAGTACAGTCGGTGGCTGCCGGGGGCGTAGAGCGGTTTCCATTGTTTGTAGTAGCCGAGCATCTTGTCGGCCGAATCAGATTCGGCAGGGAATTGCAGCGGCAGGCCGCCAGCGCTGTAGGTACCCAGTTGCAGCACGCTGATATGGTCGAACGCACTGCCGCGCAAGGCCGGCAGGACCTGGCTGGCCTTGTCCGACAGCGACAGCTTGCCCGAGGCCTGTGCATAAGCTGTGAGGGTGGCGGTGAAGGTCTTGCTGACGGAGCCGATTTCGAACAGGGTGTCTTGCGTGACGGGGTTGCCGGTTTCTGTCGAGGCRACGCCATAGTTGAAGTAATGCGCCTGGCCGTTGACGGTGATCGCCACGGCCATACCGTTGATACCCTCGGCTTGCATCACCGGTTGTACAGCGGCGTTCACCACTGTCTCGATTTGATCCTGTGCCACGCATTGGCCTGCGGCGACTATCGCCATGCAAGCGGCGATGGTTTTCAGCCTGTCCATGTTGGTTTCATCCGTCGTTGATTCAGTTGCGCGCCATTTTAGGGCGTGAAGCGCCATGCTCCGAGCGTTTTTTAAAATCGGCCGCCAACAGGCGGCCTCGCGCAACCGTCAACTCAACGCACCAGGCAAGGCCGCTTGTTATCGAACTTCCAGCCGGGAATCAGGAACTGCATCGCCACGCTGTCATCCMGCGCCCCCAGGCCCATGCCTTTGTACAGTTCATGAGCTTTGGCAACCTGGTCCATGTCCAGTTCCACCCCCAGCCCCGGTTTCTGCGGTACCTGCACGCAGCCGTCGACGATTTGCAGCGGGGCCTTGGTCAGGCGCTGGCCGTCCTGCCAGATCCAGTGGGTGTCGATGGCGGTGATTTCGCCCGGAGCGGCCGCCGCCACATGGGTAAACATCGCCAGGGAAATATCGAAGTGGTTGTTGGAGTGCGAACCCCAGGTCCCCAGGTC
>NZ_JBGCUL010000131.1:0-8530 GCF_054177685.1 Pseudomonas sp. P5_A2_2 | reverse complement strand
GCTTTCGCACCAGGCTTTGCAGAAACACATTCATCGGTATTGGGTATGCCCTGAGGCACGGGCCTTTACGTCGAGTACAAAAAAACCGGGCAACCTCGCGGCCGCCCGGTTTCGGTGGACAGTTACAAATGCGATTCGGCGTATTCGGCCAGGATCGAGCGTGGTACCCCTTGCAGGGTGATGTGCACCCCGTTCGGGAAGTCCTTGAAGCGTTCAGTGAGGTAGGTCAGCCCGGAGCTGGTCGCGGACAGGTAAGGGGTATCGATCTGCGCCAGGTTGCCCAGGCACACCACTTTGGAACCGGCGCCGGCACGGGTGATGATGGTTTTCATCTGGTGCGGCGTGAGGTTCTGGCATTCGTCGATCAGAATCAGGCTCTGCTGGAAGCTGCGGCCCCGGATGTAGTTGAGGGATTTGAACTGCAACGGCACTTTGCTGAGGATGTAGTCGACGCTGCCATGGGTGCTTTCGTCATCCATGTGCAAGGCTTCGAGGTTGTCGGTGATGGCGCCCAGCCACGGCTCCATTTTTTCCGCCTCGGTGCCGGGCAGGAAGCCGATTTCCTGGTCCAGGCCCTGCACGCTGCGGGTGGCGATGATGCGGCGATAACGTTTGCTGACCATGGTCTGCTCGATCGCAGCGGCCAGCGCCAGGATGGTTTTACCCGAACCTGCGGCACCCGACAGGTTGACCAGGTGGATATCCGGATCGAGCAAGGCGTACAACGCCAGGCTCTGATAGATATCACGCGGCTTGAGGCCCCAGGCTTCCTGGTGCAGCAGCGGTTCCTGGTGCAGGTCGAGAATCAGCAAGCGGTCCTCTTCGATCTCCTTGATCCAACCGACAAAGCCCTGTTCATCAATGATGAATTCGTTGATGTGCACCGCCGGCAGGTTGTCGATCAACTGCACCTGATGCCAGGTGCGGCCGTGGTCCTGACGGGTTTCGACCTTGCTCACGCGGTCCCAGAAAGAGCCGGTCATGTTGTGGTAGCCGTTGGGCAGCAAGGACACGTCATCGACCAGTTGGTCGGTGCTGTAGTCCTCGGCCTCGATCCCGCAGGCGCGCGCCTTGAGGCGCATGTTGATGTCTTTGGTGACCAGCACCACGGGCTTTTTCGGGTCGCGCGCGTGCAGGTCGATCAGCTGGTTGATGATTTTGTTGTCGTTCAGGTGCTCGGGCAGAATCAGATGCGGCTCGGCATTCCTGATCATCAGAATTGACAGCAAACCCTTGGGTCCGCTTTTGCCACGCTGGATCGGCACACCCTGCTCGACATCCTCGGGTGAGGCATCGCCCAGGGTCTTGTCGATCAGGCGGATGGCCTGGCGGCATTCGGCGGCAACGCTGTGATGCCCGCTCTTGAGCTTGTCGAGCTCTTCAAGCACGGTCATCGGGATCGCGACGTGGTGTTCTTCGAAGTTGAGCAGCGCGTTTGGATCGTGAATCAATACGTTGGTATCGAGTACATAAAGGATTGGCTGGTTGGAAGAAGAGCTACGTCCGTGATCATCCATACTCGGTCACCTTTGTGGGAGCCAGTCGACGCAATACCTTGACGGTGCTGCGCCTCGAAGTGACTGCCGAATACACCTGCGGGGACTCAAGTGTTCTGCATACATGCGGGGTCTTGGAAGACGCCACCTGTGTTGCAGGTTTCGGCGGTCTGTCTTCGTAATACTCCAAAACGTATGACAGAAAAAAGTACTTTGACGCTTTTTTGAAGTTTATTTTTCAGAATGACCAATAGCACTTGGCGGACTGCCATCACCCGTTTACAGTCGTAAGTCGACCTGCAACGAATCCCCTTCCAAAATCGCCAAAAACCCGATGTCTACGGGGTTTTGTCGTTTTCAGCGAAACGCATCCTGGCAATCTTCCCAGCCGATTCCGACCGGCGCCGCTTGCGTGACCAGCCACGGCAACGCCGTTTTCACCCCATCCTGCTTCACATTGAAATTGATCACCCCGTGCCGCCACAGCAGCATCAGGGTCAGCACCCGTTGCGCGCTCGGGTTGCCCTTGAGTCTGCCGGCGCCGTCCTGGGCGTCGATGTCCCACAGCGCTACCTGTAAACCCTGAGCCTTGAAGAAGCCTTCGGCATCGGCACGGCGCTGTCCATCAGGCGGACGGAACAGGGGCACGTAGTTCTCCGGCAGCTTGCTTTTGACCAGTTCGGCGCTGCGGCGCACCGAGTCCTGCCAGTCCTGCCAGTGGCTGTGGGAACGGAACTCCCAGCCTTGTACGCCGATGCACTGGCTCGAGTAGGTCGCTTGCAGGTTACTCACCGAATGCTCGGCCAAACGCGCCTGGATGTCCTTGCCGAGGACGAAGAACGTCCCGCTCATGTTCGACTTGCGCAGGTACTCGGTGACCCAGGCGGTGTTATCCGGCGCGGCGTTGGCGGCGCTGTCGAAAGTCAGCAGAAACAGCCGGTCATGCATCTCGTCGCCGGTGCGCTCATAGTCGCCGAAGCGATCGACTTCACTGCTGGTTTGCGGGAACAACGCGGCCTTGCGCAACTGCTCGTCCAGGTATTGGGTGTGAAACACACGGCTCGGCTCGGCCCACTTGATGTAGTAGCTGTCTGCGCCGACCTGGAACCTGGCGGCCTGCTCGCGCAGGGTGGGCATGTCTTCGACCAGAAAACAGAAGGAGGCATCCTGGTCGCAACTCTGTTGGGCGAAGTTGTAGTTGGCCAGCAGCCGTTGCCACATGCGCTGGCGAACCCGGTTGACCGACTCCAGGTTGATCGTGCGCAGGCCCAGGCGCTGGGCCAGGGCGGGTTCATCCAGCGACTCGCTGGCCAACAGGACACTGGAAAACATGAGGATCTCGGCCCTGGACGCCACGTCGAACAACGTCGGGTTGCCGAGTTTTTCTGGCCAGGTGCTGCGATCGAGCGTCGCCACATCGCCCGGTGCCGCGAGGGCAGCGACGCTCAGTAGCCAGATCGAGATGAGAAAAGCGATACGCAATGGGATGTCTCCATAACAAAACCCGCGCGGCACTATAGCTGATCCACACACACCTCCTGCAGCAACACTGAACCACTGTGGGAGCGAGCTTGCTCGCGATAGCAGTAGTTCAGGCACCATCTTTGGTGAATGTCATACCGCAATCGCGAGCAAGCTCGCTCCCACAGGGTTTTACGCAATCCACCGGCCATCACCTATGGACGCCATAGCTGGAGTCAACACCGACAACCCCCTAGAATCGCCACCACGATTAAAGGAGACGACTTCATGCTGATGGTGATTTCACCCGCCAAGACCCTCGACTATGAAACACCGCCGGCGACCCAGCGCTTCACCCAGCCGCAGTACCTCGACCATTCCCAGGAGTTGATCCTGCAATTGCGTGAGCTGTCCCCGGCGCAGATCAGCGAGTTGATGCACGTCTCCGACAAGATCGGCGGGCTCAACGCCGCGCGCTTCGGCAGCTGGACCCCGGCGTTCACCCCGGAAAACGCCAAGCAAGCTCTACTGGCCTTCAAGGGGGATGTGTACACCGGCATGAATGCGCAAACCCTCAGCGAAGCCGATTTCGATTACGCCCAAAAACACCTGCGCATGCTCTCGGGCCTCTATGGCCTGCTGCGCCCGCTGGACCTGATGCAACCCTACCGCCTGGAAATGGGCACCAGGCTGGCCAACGCCCGGGGCAAGGATTTGTATGCTTTCTGGGGCACACGCATCAGCGAATGGCTGAACGAAGCCTTGGTCGATCAAGGCGATGACGTGCTGCTCAACCTGGCGTCCAACGAGTATTTCTCTGCGGTCAAACGCAACGCCTTGAACGCGCGCATCATCAATACCGAATTCAAGGACCTGAAGAACGGCCAGTACAAGATCATCAGCTTCTACGCGAAAAAGGCCCGCGGCTTGATGAGCCGCTTCGTCATCGACGAACGCATCAACGACCCGGCCACCCTCAAGCAGTTCGACGTTCAGGGCTATCGCTACAGCGCCGAACAGTCCAAGCCGGACAATCTGGTGTTTCTGCGCGATCACGCACCAGAGTGATGCATCCGGTAGGCGCACGACCTCCACAAACCCTCGTGCGCCGACCCTTGACTCACTTCAGCCTTCCCCGCCTTTTCGCCATATTTATGGCGCCAAAAATTCATCACTTGATTTCCTAACTTTAGTTTCACTCGACTTCGATCTTTTTTTTGCGTAGTGGCACTGACTTTTTTTAACAGTAGTGGCAAAAAAATATCTCCGCGGTTGAGCCGCCTATATATAAAGGGCGAAACGGCAAGTGCTATCAATTTGAGAGCAGTGCCATCTTTCTCAATATTTCAAGAAATTTCAGATTTGACGATGAGCGGACTGGAACTATGTCCAAATACGCCGCTCATACCACCGGTAACGATTCTCGCCGAGCGTGTACGAGATAACTTACGCAGATAAGCGATTCATGTAGCGAAGTTGTAACACTAACTTGCGCTGACTAATCACTGATTTGGACAACAGCAATCGGACAGGAGATAACGCTATATGACTATCCCCTACAAGGCCACGGCAGCGCCCCTATAAACGTGCTCACCCGAGCACCAGAACGCTTGATCCACGGGCTTTCGGCCTGACATCAAGCGTGCAGGACCTTTGCACCTGCATCTTCTGAAAAGAGGATCTGCTGCATAACAGGGCAAATCATAACAACAAGGCCTAGTTGCGCACACCTTGAGTGCATTTATTTAGCCACTCGTAACTTATATGCCAGCACAGGGCATTGTTGTGCCTGTAAGGCACACTTGCGAGTGCACTAAAACACGCTGAACACCATTAACTCCGGCCATCTAATGGCTTGATCAATACAGAGGTAATTGCGATGCGCATCAGCATTTTTGGTTTGGGTTACGTCGGCGCAGTCTGTGCCGGTTGCCTGTCTGCACGGGGCCATGACGTCGTTGGCGTCGATGTGGCCAAAGACAAGATCGATATGATCAATGCCGGCAAATCGCCGATCGTTGAACCAGGCCTGGGTGAACTTCTGGCCCAGGGCATCCAGACCGGTCGTCTGCGTGGCACCACCAACTTCGCCGAGGCGATTCGCGACACCGACCTGTCGATGATCTGCGTGGGCACGCCGAGCAAGAAGAACGGCGATCTGGAACTGAACTACATCGAGGCGGTGTGCCGCGAAATCGGTTTTGTCCTGCGTGACAAGACCACCCGCCACACCATCGTCGTGCGTAGCACCGTGCTGCCGGGTACCGTGGCCAACGTGGTCATCCCGATTCTCGAAGACTGCTCCGGCAAAAAGGCCGGCGTTGATTTCGGCGTGGCCGTGAACCCTGAGTTCCTGCGCGAAAGCACCGCGATCGCCGACTACGACCAGCCGCCAATGACCGTCATCGGCGAATTCGACAAGGCTTCCGGCGACGTTCTGCAATCGCTGTACGAAGAGCTTGACGCACCGATCATCCGCAAGGACATCGCGGTCGCCGAGATGATCAAGTACACCTGCAACGTGTGGCACGCCACCAAGGTCACCTTCGCCAACGAAATCGGCAACATCGCCAAGGCAGTCGGCGTCGACGGTCGCGAAGTGATGGACGTGGTCTGCCAGGACAAGACCCTCAACCTGTCCCAGTACTACATGCGCCCAGGCTTCGCTTTCGGCGGCTCGTGCCTGCCAAAAGACGTGCGTGCCCTGACCTACCGCGCCGGTTCCCTGGACGTGGAAGCGCCGTTGCTCAACTCGCTGATGCGCAGCAACGAATCCCAGGTGCAGAACGCTTTCGACATCGTTTCCAGCCACGACAAACGCAAAGTCGCCCTGCTGGGCCTGAGCTTCAAGGCCGGCACCGACGACCTGCGTGAAAGCCCGCTGGTTGACCTGGCGGAAATGCTGATCGGCAAGGGCTACGACCTGAGCATCTACGACAGCAACGTCGAGTACGCCCGCGTTCACGGCGCGAACAAGGATTACATCGAGTCGAAGATCCCTCACGTCTCGTCCTTGCTCAACTCCGATTTCGACGCGGTGATCAACAACTCCGACGTGATCATCCTCGGCAACCGTGACGAGAAGTTCCGCGCTCTGGTGCAGGACGTTCCACATGGCAAGCAAGTGATCGACCTGGTCGGTTTCATGTCCAAGGCCACCAGCGTGACTGGCCGGACTGAAGGTATCTGCTGGTAAAGCAGCCGCAAGCTTCAAGCTCCAAGCCGCAAGTTCAAAGCTCCTCGCTTGGGGCTTGAAGCTTGGGGCTTGCAACTGACTTTAGGATTCCGATTATGCACAGGCTAAAACACGGCCTACTCCAGGCCGCCGGGTGGCTGTTCTACCTGAGTTTACTGATGGGCCTCGCCATGGCGTTGCCCGTGTCCACGTTCGACTCCGAGTCGAAGGACTTCATTTTCCTGATCGGTATCGTCGGTATCTGGCGCTACTCGATGGGTGCCACGCACTTTGTGCGCGGCATGATTTTTCTGTACATCGTCTACCCGCACCTGCGGCGCAAAGTGCGCAAGCTGGGTAAAGCGGCTGACCCGTCCCATGTGTTCCTGATGGTCACCAGTTTCCGCATCGATGCCCTGACCACTGCGCAGGTCTACAGTTCGGTGATCCGCGAAGCCATCGACTGCGGCCTGCCGACCACCGTGGTCTGCTCCATCGTGGAAATGTCCGATGAACTGCTGGTCAAAAGCCTGTGGAACCGGATGAACCCGCCGTCCCGGGTGAAACTCGACTTCGTGCGCATTCCCGGCACCGGCAAGCGCGATGGCCTGGCCTACGGCTTCCGCGCCATCTCCCGGCACCTGCCGGATGATCGCGCCGTGGTCGCAGTGATCGATGGCGACACCGTGCTTGCCGAAGGCGTGGTGCTCAAGACCGTGCCGTGGTTCCAGATGTTCGGCAACGTCGGTGGCCTGACCACAAACGAATTCTGCGAGGTGCGCGGCGGCTACATCATGAGCGAATGGCACAAGCTGCGTTTCGCCCAGCGCCACATCAACATGTGCTCGATGGCCTTGTCAAAGCGCGTGCTGACCATGACCGGCCGCATGTCGGTGTTCCGCGCCACCGTGGTCACCAACCCGGACTTCATCGCCGACGTGGAAAGCGATTCGCTGCAACACTGGCGCCTGGGTCGCTTCAAGTTCCTTACCGGCGATGACAAGTCGAGCTGGTTCAGCTTGATGCGCCTGGGCTACGACACGTTCTACGTGCCCGACGCGGCGATCAACACCGTTGAACACCCGCCGGAAAAGAGCTTCATCAAGGCCAGCCGCAAACTGATSTTCCGCTGGTACGGCAACAACCTGCGGCAGAACTCCCGTGCCCTGGGCCTGGGGATCAAACGCCTCGGCGTGTTCACTTCGGTGGTGCTGTTCGACCAGCGCGTGTCGATGTGGACCTCGCTGCTGGGCCTGACCGTGGCGTTGATCGCCAGCTTCAAGTACGGCACCGCGTTCATCCTGGTGTACCTGCTGTGGATCGGCATTACCCGCCTGATCCTGACCGTGCTGCTGTCCTGCTCCGGTCACCGGATCGGCCCGGCTTACCCGGCGATTCTCTATTACAACCAGATCGTCGGCGCGCTGGTGAAGATCTACGTGTTCTTCCGCCTCGACAAACAGTCCTGGACTCGCCAGCCCACTTCTCTGACCCGTGATCTCGCCAGCTTTCAACGTTGGTTCAACACCTGGTCGTCTCGGACCATGACCTTCTCTGCCGGCAGCATTTTTGTCGCCGTGCTGCTGTTGATGGTCTGACCGAACTCGCCTGAATTAACTAGGAAAACGCCCTTATGAATACCGCCGTCAACGCCAACGTAGTGCATGAATCCGAAGCCCAGCGCCAACACGCCCGAGTGAAAATCCCGGCCAAGCTGCGTTTCTTCGGCCCCGACCGGACACCGGTCGAAGCCCGGGTGATCGACCTGTCCGCCGGTGGCCTGGCGTTCAACGCCGGTCAGTTGCCGCTGAAGATCGGTGACGTGTACAAGGCCCGCCTGCAATTCCTCATCGACAACCTCGGCCTGGCCATCGACGTCGAGTTGCAGGTCCGCTCCTTCGATCGCGAGACCGGACGCGCCGGCTGCCAGTTCCAGAACCTGGAACCACGGGACATCTCGACCCTGCGTCACCTGATCACTTCGCACCTGGCTGGCGACATCGTCAGCGTGGGTGAAATGCTGGCGACCCTGCAGCGCGACAACTTCACCAAAGCGCGCAAGTTGAAGGACGGCGGCCACGGCATGACCGCGTTCGGCCGCATGAAAGCCGTAACCTTCAGCCTGGGGGTCTTCGTTGTCGGCCTGGCTGCATTCGGTTTTGTTTTCAAATCGGTGTACGGCATGTACTTCGTCAGCCACGCCCAGGCCGGTCTGGTCAGCGTGCCGGGCGTGAACATCACCATGCCCCGCGACGGCACCGTGCAGAGTCTGGTGAAAGCCGACGGCGTGGCCGCCAAGGGCGCACCGCTGGCGACCTTCAGCACCAGYATGCTCGACGTGCTCAAGGGTCATCTCGACGAAGACCAACTGGCCCCGGCCAAGGTTGCAGAACTGTTC
>NZ_JBGCUL010000130.1:0-8576 GCF_054177685.1 Pseudomonas sp. P5_A2_2 | reverse complement strand
ACGCCGGGATGCCGATTTGCCGGTGATCCTGCTGACCGGCCACGGCGATGTGCCGATGGCCGTCGAAGCCATGCGCGACGGCGCCTACGATTTCCTGGAGAAACCCTTCAGCCCGGAAACCCTGCTCGGCAGCCTGCGCCGCGCCCTCGACAAGCGTCGGCTGGTGCTGGAAAACCGCGCGCTGCACGAACAGGCGGACAACCGTGCCAAGCTGGATGCCACGTTGCTCGGCGTGTCCCGGGGCCTGCAAAACCTGCGTCGGCAGGTTCTCGATCTGGCGGCGCTGCCGGTCAACGTTTTGATCCGCGGTGAAACCGGCAGCGGCAAGGAACTGGTCGCCCGCTGCCTGCACGACTTCGGGCCGCGGGCCGACAAGCCCTTTGTGGCGCTCAACTGCGCGGCTATCCCCGAGCAATTGTTCGAGGCCGAGCTGTTCGGTCACGAGAGCGGCGCGTTCACCGGGGCGTCTGGCAAGCGTATCGGCAAGCTCGAATACGCCGACGGCGGCACGTTGTTTCTCGATGAAATCGAAAGCATGCCCCTGGCCCAGCAGGTGAAACTGCTGCGGGTGTTGCAGGAGCAAAAGCTTGAACGACTGGGCTCGAACCAGAGTATCCGCGTGGATTTGCGCATCATCGCCGCGACCAAACCGGACCTGCTCGACGAGGCTCGGGCCGGGCGTTTTCGCGAAGACCTGGCCTATCGTTTGAACGTCGCAGAACTACGCCTGCCGCCCTTGCGCGAACGCCGTGAAGACATTCCGCTGCTGTTCGAATCCTTTGCCCAAAACGCCGCCGAACGGCTGGGACGTAAATTTCCACCGTTGAGCGGCGCACAGTTGAGTCACCTGCTGAGCCACGATTGGCCAGGCAATGTGCGCGAACTGGCGAACGTCGCCGAGCGTCAGGTATTGGGGTTGGGTGAGCCGGAGCCCTTGGGCATCGAGCCCGGCCAGTCACTGGCAGCGCAGCAGGAAGCGTTCGAAGCGCAATGCCTGCGTGCCGCGTTGACCCGACACAAGGGCGATGTGAAAGCGGTACTCGAAGAACTGCAACTGCCGCGCCGGACCTTCAATGAAAAGATGCAGCGGCATGGGTTGAGCCGGGAGATGTTTTTGCAGGACAGCTGAGTTTTTGCAGTGCCTGCCCTGCCCCCATCGCGAGCAAGCTCGCTCCCACAATGTTCGGCGTACACAGATCCACTGTGGGAGCGAGCTTGCTCCGGGCGGCGTTCCGACGATGAGGCCGGCAAAGGCAAAACAAATACACAAGCCGACAAGCAATTTTCCGCTCATCACCAAACTTTTATAAGCGGATTTCCGCTCACCAAAACACCACCACCCTTCTAAACCGGCCCTCTCCCCCTTGGCACAGCTCCTGCTATAGCCCCTGCAGGCTGCGTTTATTCGCGCTCCACAAAAACAATTAAATGAAGGATCCTTCAATGGATAACTCCAACTCCCTGCCGCTTGGGTCGGCTGCCGCACCGACCAAGGAAAGAACCACCGCCAGTCGCATCAAATCGATCTTCAGCGGTTCAGTCGGCAACATGGTCGAGTGGTACGACTGGTACGTCTACGCCGCATTCTCCCTGTACTTCGCCAAGACCTTCTTCCCCAAAGGCGACACCACCGCCCAACTGCTCAACACCGCCGCGATCTTCGCCGTGGGCTTCCTGATGCGTCCGATCGGAGGCTGGCTGATGGGTCTGTATGCCGACAAGGTCGGGCGCAAAAAGGCCCTGATGGCCTCGGTGTACCTGATGTGCTTCGGCTCGCTGCTGATCGCCCTGAGCCCGAGCTATGAAGTCATCGGCATCGGCGCGCCGATCCTGCTGGTGTTCGCGCGTTTGCTGCAAGGCCTGTCGGTGGGTGGCGAATACGGTACCTCCGCCACCTACCTCAGCGAGATGGCGACCAAGGAACGTCGTGGCTTCTACTCCAGCTTCCAGTACGTGACCCTGATTTCCGGCCAGCTCATCGCCCTGGCGGTGTTGATCGTGCTGCAACAACTGCTGACCACCGAAGAGCTCTACGCCTGGGGCTGGCGCATCCCGTTCGCCATCGGCGCGCTGTGTGCCGTGGTTGCGCTCTATCTGCGTCGTGGCATGGAAGAAACCGAGTCCTTCACCAAGAAAGAAAAAGCCAAGGAAAGCGCGATGCGCACCTTGATGCGTCACCCCAAGGAACTGATGACCGTGGTCGGCCTGACCATGGGCGGCACCCTGGCGTTCTACACCTACACCACGTACATGCAGAAATACCTGGTGAACACCGTCGGCATGAGCATTTCCGACTCCACCACCATTTCCGCCGCCACGCTGTTCCTGTTCATGTGCCTGCAACCGATCATCGGCGGGCTGTCGGATAAAATCGGTCGCCGGCCAATCCTGATTGCCTTCGGCATCCTGGGAACCCTGTTCACCGTGCCGATCCTCACCACCCTGCACACCATCCAGACCTGGTGGGGCGCGTTCTTCCTGATCATGGCGGCGCTGATCATCGTCAGCGGCTACACCTCGATCAACGCCGTGGTGAAAGCCGAACTGTTCCCGACCGAAATCCGCGCGCTGGGCGTGGGCCTGCCGTACGCACTGACCGTTTCGATCTTCGGCGGCACCGCTGAATACATCGCGCTGTGGTTCAAGAGCATCGGCATGGAGACGGGTTACTACTGGTACGTGACCGCGTGCATTGCCGTGTCGTTGCTGGTGTACGTCACCATGAAAGACACCCGCAAGCATTCGCGGATTGTCACGGACTAAATCAAGCCTCAAGGAAAAGGGGCAGATCTCACCGGGGTCTGCCCCTTTTTTATTGAATCAACATAACCCCTTGTGGGAGCGAGCCTGCTCGCGATGGAGTGTCAGTCGACACCAACTTTCTGATACACCATCGCGAGCAAGCTCGCTCCTACAGAGGGTAGAGTCGACTGGAATTCAGCGGTTCATCCTTGCACTATGAACGCCACCCGAACTACGCCCTGGAATTACTCCATGCCCGACGACATCCACTTCTACGAACCCGCCAACGGCCACGGCCTGCCCCACGATCCGTTCAACGCCATCGTCGGCCCGCGCCCCATCGGCTGGATCTCTTCACAGAATGCCGAGGGCCACCTGAACCTGGCGCCCTACAGCTTTTTCAACGCTTTCAACTACATTCCGCCGATCATCGGGTTTTCCAGCGTCGGGCGCAAAGACAGCCTGAACAACATCGAACAAACCGGCGAATTCGCCTGGAACCTGGCCACGCGGCCGTTGGCCGAGCAGATGAACCAGAGCTGTGCGATGGTCGGGCCTGATGTTAATGAATTCGAACTGGCCGGGCTGACGACCGTTGCCTCGAAGGTCATCCAGGTGCCACGGGTGGCCGAGAGCCCGGTGTCCTTCGAGTGCAAGGTCACGCAGATCATTCAGTTGCAACGGGCGGACGGCAATGTAGTGCCCAGCTGGCTGATCCTCGGCGAAGTGGTCGCCGTGCATATCGCCAAATGGCTGTTGAAGGATGGGATATACGACACCGCCGCGGCAGAACCGATTCTGCGCGGCGGCGGGCCAGCGGATTATTTCCAGCTGGGGCCCGAGGCGTTATTCAAGATGTACCGCCCGGGGCGGTGAGAATCACCAGAGCAGGTCGGTGTTTTCCTTGACGTCCTTGAGGTGAGTCAGTTCCTTGGCGGCCGCATCATCGGCCTCGTGAGCGGTCTTGAAGACCTGGCCTTCCAGCACTTTGTGAAAACGCGGGGCGCCGGCACCACCCAGCGCTTTGACGGCGATAGCGGCGTGATAACCACCCTCGCCCGGTACTACAGCGGAAACAGCTTCGAAGTGATCAAAGGCTTTACGTGCCATGTCGCGAATCCTGGCTGGTTGAGAATGCCATCATTAAACCCTCAACCGGCCAGTTTGTGTACCGCCGCTTCGGACTGGCGCAAGGCCTGCGCCGCCGTGACATCCTTGAAGGTGTGGAAATCCAGGCTGTTGACCACCAGCTCCTGTACCAGCTCGGCAAAAATCTCCATTGCCGGCGTGCTGAAGTACGCAGTCATGGCCTGCTGATTGCTCCAGAAACCGGAGACCAGCCACAGCTGCGGATCGCACTGCGAATGCTGCAAGGCAAAGCTAAGGCAGCCAGGCGCTGCGCGGGACGGTTCGATCAGGGCACTGAGACGCACACCGAGTTCCGCCGAGCGCCCGGTGCGCGCTCGAACGAAGGCCATATGACTGACGGGGATCTGCTTGGACATGTTCAACCCTCCCGGGGAGTCGCGTGGCAGCCGGGGGACGGGCTGCGACAGGATCAAAGGTTAAGGGCGGCGACGCCTGTCTCGTTAGTCGATTCCTGCCGGCGCGTTGCACAATCCTGCGAAACTGCATGGACCGCCCGTAACAAACGGTAAAACCCTGTCACGGTTCTGCCATACGAGTTTCAAGCAAGTTCTTCAGGCACATGGCTCTAGTAGCTACACCGCCGGTGGACCCCGGGCAGAATCAGGCAAGCATCCGGCAGGATGTGTCTACCGCTACCGCTTGCACAAACTTATGCTCTGCCCCATTCCCTCCATGCCTTGCCGAGGATGCCGCGCATGTCGTCACTCGATCACTTTCAAGCCCCGCTGGACACCGACATGGAAAAGCAGCGCGCGGAACTGGCGGCCATCATCCGCCGCAACACCGCCGAAGATGGCAGTTATGCCACGGCCATCGGCTCGCTGTTCATGTCCCGCCACAGCCAGTCCCACGAGTTCGCTCCGGTACTCGCGCAACCGGCGCTGTGCATCATGGCCCAGGGGCGCAAGGAAGTTCAGCTGGCCAACGAATACTTCAACTACGACCCACTGAATTACCTGGTGGTCTCGGTCTCGATGCCGCTGAGTGGACGAGTGGTGGATGTCTCGGCCGAGGAACCGATCCTGGCCTTGCGCCTGGACATCGACCCGACGGAAATCACCGCACTGATCGCCGACGCTGGCCCCCTCGGCGTGCCTACCCGGCCGACCGGACGCGGGCTGTATGTCGAAAAAATCGACACCGCGATGCTCGACGCGGTGCTGCGCCTGGCGCGGTTGCTGGACACGCCGAAAGACATCGCCATGCTGGCGCCGCTGATTCGTCGGGAAATACTCTACCGATTGTTGCGCAGCAAGCAGGGGCATCGACTGTATGAAATCGCCATCGCCAACAGTCAGAGCCATCGCATCAGCCAGGCGATCAAATGGCTCAACGGCAACTTTGAACAGCCGTTGCGCATTGATGATCTGGCCAAGGAAGTGAACCTGAGCGTGTCGACGCTGCATCACCGCTTCAAGGCGATGACGGCGATGAGTCCGTTGCAGTATCAGAAGCAGTTGCGCCTTCAGGAAGCCCGGCGATTGATGCTGGCCGAAGGGCTGGAAGCTTCGGCGGCGGGGTATCGGGTCGGGTATGAAAGCCCTTCACAGTTCAGCCGGGAGTACAGCCGGTTGTTCGGGGCGCCGCCGTTAAGGGATCTGGCGCGGTTGCGGTTATCGGTCTGATCCAGAGTTTTTGTTGGTTGTGCCGGCCCCATCGCGAGCAAGCTCGCTCCCACATTGGACGGTGTACGCCGATACCTGTGGGAGCGAGCTTGCTCGCGATGGGGCCGGTCATCAGGCCAACATCAAACCCGGATCAGGCGCCAAGTACCCGGCAAGCCTCCACCGGCAAGGTCACCGACACYGGATGCCCAACGCTCAGGCCAAAGCCCTGGCACGGCGTGCTCAGTGCGGTAAACGACACCCCGGAACACTCCACCGTGGTCTCGATGGTCGCACCGATATCGCGCACGAAGGTCACCTTGCCCAGCAAGCGGTTGCCTGCGGTCGCCTGCGGAGCCGACAGTTGCAGGTCTTCCGGGCGAATCAGCATCTTCACCTTCTCACCGGCCACAATGCTGCTGCAGATCGGCACTTGCAGCGCATCGCCGCCCGGCAAGCTGACCTTGCCGTTACCCAGCACCGTGGCCGGGAAGATGTTGCCCGAGCCGATGAAGTCCGCGACGAACTCGTTGGCCGGGTGGCGGTAGATCTCGATCGGCGTGCCCACCTGCTGCACCTTGTGCTCACCCAATACGACCACGATATCGGCCATGGTCATGGCCTCGCGCTGGTCATGGGTCACCATGATGGTGGTGATGTTCAGGCGTTGTTGCAGTTGACGGATTTCCACCTGCATCGACTCGCGTAGCTTGGCGTCCAGCGCTGACAACGGTTCGTCGAGCAGGAGGATTTTCGGGTGCGAGGCAATCGCCCGGGCAATCGCCACGCGCTGGCGTTGGCCGCCGGACAGCTTGGCCACCGGACGATTGATCATCGCTTGCAGCTGGATCAGTTCCAGCAACTCCACCACCCGTGCCTGCTGGTCAGCCTTGCTGACCCCGCGCAGTTTCAGCGGATAGGCGATGTTCTCGCCCACGGTCATGTGCGGGAACAACGCCAGGGACTGGAACACCATGCCGAAATTGCGCAGGTGCGCCGGGGTGTTGCCGATGTCTTCACCGTCCAGGCGGATCTCGCCGCCGGTCAGGGTTTCAAGGCCGGCAATCATGCGCAGCAAGGTGGTTTTGCCGCAGCCCGAAGGGCCGAGGAAACACACCAGTTTGCCCTCGGGCAAATGCAGGTTCACATCGGTTACCGCGCAGGCCGAGCCGTAATGTTTCTCGACGTTTTCCAGAATCAGACCAGACATGTGAATCACCTCAAGAAATCAGAACGAAACGCCACCTTCACCAACCAGTTTTTCGAGCGCCCAGATCAGGACGAAGTCGATCAACACGATCAGCACGGCAAACGAAAATACGGTCGGGTCGAGCGAAGACACGGTGCGGCTGTACATCCAGATCGGCACGGTCATCACATCGATGGTGTAGAGGAAGTAGGTCACGGTGAATTCGTTGAACGAGACGATGAACGCCAGCAGCATGCCCGCCAGGATCCCCGACTTCATCAACGGCACCACCACATCGACAATTGCCCGCAGCGGCGACGCGCCGAGCATTTGCGCGGCCTCTTCGACTTCGCTGCCGATGGAGAGCATGGCCGCCGTGCAGTTTTTCACCACGAACGGCAATGCGAGGATCACGTGKGCAATCACCAGGCGCGAGGTGGTCATCTGGAACGGCAGGCTGTCAAACACCAGCAGCAACGCCAGACCCAACACCACCATCGGGAACACCAGTGGCAACGACATCAATTGCAGCGCCACGGCCTTGCCACGGAACTCGCAACGGGTCAGCGCGTAGGCCGCTGGCACCGCGATGATGGTCGCGAAGACCATGGTCAGGCAGGACACCATCAGGCTGGTGGTCATGGCTTTGCCCAGGCTCAACACATCGCTGGCGTCCGGCGACACAAAGGTGTGCCAGGCGGCCTTGTACCATTGCAGGCTGTAGCTGCTCGGCGGGAAGTCGAGGTTCGACGCGCCGCTGAACGACATCACGATCATGGTCAGGATCGGCAACACCGCCAACAGCAGGATGAAGCCCGAGAGGATGCCGGCAAACTTGCCGGTATCACCCGGCAACAGCGACTGGCGCTTCTTGGTCAGGGTACTCATTGCGAAGCCTCCAGCATGCGGCGACGGCGGCCAGTGATGTATTCGGACAGGGTCATGATCGCGAGGGTGGTGACGATCAGCACCACACCGGCGGCGGACGCGGCGGGCCAGTTCATCAGCGGGGCGATCTGGTCATGCACCATCACCGCCAGCATCGGCACGCGCCGGCCACCGAGCAGCAACGGCACCACGAAACTGCTGGCGTTGTAGGCAAACACCAGGGTCGCACCGGTAATGATCCCCGGCAGACTCATCGGCAATACCACCTGGCGGAACACCTGGAAGCGACTGGCGCCGAGGGTCGCGGCGGCTTCTTCGTAACTGCGGGCGACGCCGCGCATGGCGCTGGCAATCGGCAATACGGCCAGCGGGAAGGCAGTTTGCACCAGGCCCATCAACACGCCGTTCTGGTTGTACAGCAGCATGATCGGGCGCTTGATCAGGCCCAGGCCCATCAGGGTCTGGTTGAGCATGCCACCGGGACCGAGGATCACCAGCCAGCCGTAGCTTTGCAGCAACAGGTTGACCAGCAAGGGCAGCAACACTGCCGCAAGGAAGATCCGGCGCACGAACGGCGAGGTCAGGCGCGACATGGTGTAGGCCACCGGTATCGCCAGGATCACTGCGATCACCGCGCTGATCAGCGCCAGGCGCAGGGTCAGCATCAGCGATTTGAGGTAATAGGGTTCCAGCAACTGGGCGTAACTGGCCAGGCTGAACCCGGACCATTCCGCGCCTTTGGTGCCCACGCTCATGCGCAGTACCAGCAGGCTCGCGGCAATCAGTACGCCAAGAAACAGCATCGACGGCGAGAGGAAAAACCAGGCCCGCGTCGTTGGCGAAACACCCCGAGCGGCGCGCACGGGGGCGGCACTCACCGGATGAGTCAGAGGTTGGTGTTCCATAGCAAAGGTCTCGTCAATGGAAAGCAGCTGACAAACACAAGACTCAAGCTCACTTTGCCCCCTGTGGGAGCGAGCTTGCTCGCGATGACTGCCTGACAA
>NZ_JBGCUL010000129.1:0-8596 GCF_054177685.1 Pseudomonas sp. P5_A2_2 | reverse complement strand
GGATGCTTTCCCCAAGTCAGCCGCTCGATGGGCTACCGCTTGCAGCTGGACGGCGCAAGCCATGTCACCACCGCCGCGAAGGGCAGCACCGTCGCGGTCAACGTGAACCTGCGCAACGTGGGCTGGGGCCGCATGTTCTCCAAGCGTCCGCTGGTGGTCACGCTGCGCAACAAGAGCACGGGTGCCACCATCACCGGCTCGGCCGGTGACCTGAGCACGGTGGCCGCCGGCGCCTCGGGACAGATCGCCGTGAACGTGAGCATCCCCTCGGGGGCCGCGGCCGGCACCTATGACGTGCAGATCAGCGCACCCGACATCTGGTCCACCACCGCTGCCGATGCCCGCCATGCGGTGCGCTTCGCCAATGCCGACAGCGGCGCTCAGGTCTGGGACGCTTCCACCGCCCGCTTCACCGCCGGGACGAGCCTCAGCGTTCAGTAACCGGCCATCGCCAGCCGGCTCGCAGCGCGATCCGGCACCGTTCACGCAACCCGCGTCAGGGCAGGCTCCCGCCTGCAACTACCTGCGCGGGTTCTCTACTCTCACACCTCGGCTGGAGGCCCGCGTCGCCCTGGTCGGTGCACTCATCTCGTCGCATGCCGAACGTTCTCGGTCTCTTCCGCGAGGCACTCAGCCTGGTCTAGCGCCTCTTATCTCGAAATGCCCGATGCCCGGGCGATCAAGAACGCATGACGCGTCGTGAGATCAGCATTGCTCAGATGGCGCCATCGCGGCRCCAAATGTGCGCGAGGGACACCGACATCCTCCCGAAGCATCGAGGTCTGCACAATATCCAGTCCGGCCCCCCTCGCAGCGTCGAGATGGCTGGACATTGGCTCACGATTGATCAGGAACTCCTTCCTGCCCAGCGCGACTCGCCACAACCACTCCGGATAGGCCCAGTGCCCGTTCCAAACCGCCGACGTCCCGTGGTTGTAGAAGTGGATCTGATGGGTCGTCATCCCCCCCGGTCGCAGCATCGCCCCGATCTGCTGCCAAACCTCCGGAACCGAGTTCACATGTTGGAGCACGGTATGCGAGAACACGAACTCGGCTGATCGAGGCGTGATGGCATCCATGCTCCATGGCGCGAGATAAGCGATCCGCTCGGAGAACCCCGTATCCACGAACGCCTGAATGTCTCTTCGAAGCTCGGCGATCCGCCGCGCGTCGAGCAATGGCTCGAGATACTCACGCGGCAGGATGGTCGGCCAGCCCGACGCATCGAGTGCCCCGCGGTGGTAAGGAAACCCTTGCGGGTTTAGCGTGACCCTTGCATGGAACATTTCGACCAGTTGGTCGAACATTGGAACGACCGTGTCCATCGGCACGAATGGCAGAACGTCGAGCGCGAGGTAGCGCTCGGCTCCGCAAATCAACGCGGCCATGCCCGCGCCCAATGACAAGCCGGGTCCGACTTCGACGACGCTGGCGGGCACACACACCAAGCCGTTGGCGTGGGCCGCTGACAGGTGTTTCAGCCAGATTCCAAATCCCGTCTTTGCGGGTGCCGGGTGTGGACGGAAAGCGAACCGTCGATACAGCGGCATGACGCCGGGCACGAAGGACAGCGCCCCTGTGAGAACTGTTCGTGGTCGAATGTTCACGTCGGAAGCAACCAGAGCGCCGATCGATCAACAAGTTGCCGACGGGGGGCATTGACGCCATACGTCAGCGACTCATGCATCATCCGGATGACCTCGCCGTTACGCCCGTTGGCGCGGTGTTTATCGAGGGTCATGCAGAGCCTGTTGAAACCTTGAGGAGGTCAATTGGCCGAGATCATATCCTTGCGAAGCGCGACAGAGTTGAGCCACCATTCGTCGCAAGGCATCGAACATCCGCMTCGGTTGCCGAACACCGAGAGGCAGTCCCCGCAAATGAAGGGGGTGCAAGTCCAGCAGAACGTGCGTCCAGGCCTCTGCGACGGGCCGACCCAGCCAATCCACTGATATCCTGACATCCTTTCTCGTTCTGTGCCGCTCTACTTGGAAGGGCCAGGCTGGGATGCGATTCCGGTTCTCGCAATTCACGGCCTCTGCCGGTGGTAACTTCGAGAGAGACTTGTCAATGATCAGGACGCTTGGGTCTGCAGCGAACCAGCCGAATGTCACGCCGGGCAGTTCCACCTCTCGTCGGCAGGCGGTCGACAGCCTTGTGTGGATGGCGCTTGCCGCTCTGCTGATCGTTCTGCACCTGTCCCCGAGCTTCGTGCCAACGCTGAATCAGGACAGTTTTCAATACCTCAGCGCGGCCGCAAATGCGCTGCAAGGTCTTTTCGGCTACACCTCGCTGATTCATTTCGACGTCGAGCGTTCGTTCGGCGTCTCGCCAGCGCCCATGGTCACGTTTGCGCTGGGATACCCGCTCGCGATTGCCGCGGTCGGCCTCACAGGCACGGCATTGACCACCGCCGCACTGCTGGTGAGCACCGCGTCGACCATGGCGTGCGTACCTGTGCTGATGTGGATTGCCCGGCAGTTGGGGTTCTCGCGTCTGCTGTGCAACGCGACGGTCGCCTGCTTCGTTGTCAATGGGATCGTGATCGAGTTCGGCGGCGCGGCACTGAGTGAGGCCCTTTGCTCGCTGTGCATGCTGCTTGGTGTGGCGCTTCTTCTGAGGGGGAGCCATCTCGTAGAACGTCCCGCATGGCCGGCATGGGTGGCGGCAGGGCTGGCGTTCGCTGCAGCCTACTTGGTCCGCTATGCCGGGCTGTTCTTCATCGTCGGTCTGGGACTTTTGACGCTGCGTCACGTGGCTGGTCGCAACCGCAAGCTCGCACGCGGCCATGCGATCGCGCTCGGCGTTGCTCTTCTTGCCGTGCTGGTTGTTGTCGGGCGCAACATGGTGCTCGTTGGGAACTGGCGAGGCCGCGACGAGATGCTCGTCAACAACCCGCTCGTCCCCGCGCTGGTCCAGACGGCGCAAGGGTTGAACGCGTTGACCCTGGGTTCAGGCACCAGTTCGAGTTTGCCGGGCGGCACCTTCATTCCCAAAGTGCTGTTCACGGTCCTGTTTCTTTCCGGGCTGGCGATCCTGGCATGGGCTCGCTGGCGAGACCGCGGCGCCACGACCACGCGCGCGGCTGGTCATCGAGGCATGGCGGTAGACATCTTTCTGCTGGCCGCTACCTACAGCGCGTGCATGTTCTATGCAGGAATGACCAGCTCGATCTCATATGGCGACGCACGCAATCTTGTGCCCATCGCTTCGCTGCTTGTCCTCCTCCTGGGTTGGGGGATCCATGCAGCATTGAGCTCGGTGCCACGTTTCCCCGCGCTGTGCCAGTCCGCAGCGGTTGCGCTGGCTGCCAGCTTCTGTATTTATGCCTATCTGAACGCCGCGGTCCTGCGCAGTCCCGCCTTGAACGCGGCGGCCCCGGTCGTCGAAATGGTGGAGGGCACCGTCGACGACGGGAAGTCGATCCGTTCGGTGATTGGCGACATCGTCGGCCCCGGAGTGATCCTGGCCAACAACGGGCAAGCCCTCGGGCACGTGCTCGGCCTTCGAACCGTTTCCATGGTGGGGCCCACATTCAGTACCGCCGTCTGGGACGAAGCGGCGGTGCAGCAGGCGATCCGGCGCTTCAAAGTCGCGGCGGTGATCATCTCCGCGCCGATTGCTGGGCAACCGGAAGATGACAATCTACCTTCGCCCTTCATCCGAGAACTGTCCCTTGGGAAATCGCCCGCTTGGCTTAAGCTGGCATCCCGCTCGAAACGGATTCTGGTCTACGTTCCCGACACTGCATCCCGGTAGGTACCGCGATGAGTTCTGTAACCTCCACGATCCGAGTTTCGCGAGGCGATGCGAAAACCGGGCGCCTCTCAGAAGTCGACACTGCGAAGGGAATTGCCATTGCCTTGGTCGTCATCGGGCACATGGTGGCGCGCGACCTCAAGCCCCACGGCAACGATTGGTGGATGGTATTTCACGAGCACCTGTATTCGTTCCATATGGCCTTTTTCTTCTTCTTGAGCGGCTACGTATTCTTCACGCACCCTCCAGACCAATGGCCCGGCCGACTCTACAAGAGTGCAACCAAGCTCGTCCCCGCCTACCTCCTGTTCGCCTCGATCGTCTACGTGGCGAAGTTCGCCGCGGCGCGGGTGCTGCACGTCGATCGCCCGGTGAGGCACCCGCTCGACGAAATCCTTTTCCTGATCAGCTATCCGACGGAATCGTTTGCGCAATTTCTCTGGTTCATCGTCACGCTTCTGATGATCTACGCTCTGATGACGGTCTTCCGGGCATGGATCACACGCTATCTTGGCGTGGCGCTGGCAGTATCGCTCGCGCTTCACGTGCTGTCCGTGACGGGTCACGTGACCGACTTCCTAGCACTGCAGCAGCTGACTCGCTACACCCTCTTCTTCCTGCTTGCCGCCGCCTGTCATCGAAACCTCGCAGCCTGGACCTCGGCTGTTTCTCGCAATGGCGAATGGTTCGTCATCGCGTTCGTAGCAGCGCTGATCGCATTGCCGTTGGTTTGGCTGCCTACGGTGGCGGGGTTGCTGAGTCTCCCGGCGCTGCTCGCCGTCGCGATCTGGGCCGATCGCTGGTCCCGGATTCGCGAGCCACTGCAATTCCTTGGGCGCAACACGTTGCCGATCTATCTGATGAGTTCCCTCACGATGGGCTTGGTCCGCGGTATCGTCTTGAAGCTGTGGGGCTGGGACGACTGGCATTTTTTCGTCGTAGCGCCGGCACTGATAGCGGCAGGGCTGCTCGTACCGATCGCGGTTCAACGCATGCTGTTTGCGCGCTGGGCGTGGACCGATCGAATCACACGCTAGCGCCTGTATTCGAACGGAGGCACCACCGTCTTGCATTCCATGCACGCCACCAACTTGCTTGACGACTCCTGCGACCCATCGATGAGCGCTTCGCCACTCCCTCATCTCTACGTCGACCTCGACGGTACCCTGATCGCCACGGATCTGCTTTACGAATCGTCGTTGCAGCTGCTGCGCGAATCGCCGCTGACTGCGCTGCGATTGCCGGCATGGCTGCTGCACGGCAAGGCACATCTCAAGCGGAAGATCGCCGAACGCGTAAGCTTGGACGCCTCGGTGCTGCCGTACCGCCCCGGCGTGCTCGACATCATCCAGAAGGCGCGTGCGCAGGGCCGCAGGGTCGTTCTGGCCACGGCGTCGGACGAGTTGCTGGCGGCGTCGGTCGCCCAGCATCTGGGCACGTTCGACCATGTGATGGCTTCCAACGGAACGTCGAACCTGTCAGGAGTCCGCAAGCTCGACGCGATCCGGGCGGATGCGGCCGGCCACGCGTTTTGCTACGCTGGAAACGACCGTGTAGACCTGAAGGTTTGGCAAGGCGCGCAGGCAGCGGTCGTCGTGTCGAGTTCCAAGGGTCTGCGTCGGCAGGTCAGTCAACTCACATCGATCGAAGAACAGGTCGACGTACCCAGGGCCAGCCTGCGGAATTTTCTTTATGGTCTGCGGCTGCATCAGTGGCTCAAGAATCTGTTGGTGTTCCTGCCTTTGCTGCCGATCATCGGTTCGGTCACGCAGTCGATGATGCTGGCTGCGATCTCGATGTTCTTCGCCTTCGGTCTGTGCGCATCTGCGATCTACGTCTTCAACGACCTGCTCGACCTCGAGGCCGATCGGCACCATCATCGCAAGAAGAAGCGCCCGTTCGCTTCGGGGGTGATCTCCATCTCCCAGGCGGTACCGCTGGCGCTCGCGCTGCTGGCCGCAAGCGCGGCACTGGCCGCGTTCACGCTGCCACCCATTGCCGTGGCCACACTCGTCGGCTACGTGTTGCTGACAACCGCCTACTCCACCTTGCTCAAGCGGCGCATGCTCGTCGACGTCTTTGCGTTGGCGATGCTGTACACCACGCGCATCCTGGCGGGTTCAGCGGCCACCGAAGTCGAGCCATCGTTCTGGCTGCTCGGCTTTTCGATGTTCATGTTCCTCAGCCTGGCCCTGGCAAAGCGCTATGTCGAGATCGGCGAGATGCGCTCGCGGGCGCAATCCGAGGTCAAAGGGCGTGCCTACGTCGCCGGCGATGGCGTATTCATCCTCGCAACCGGGTTGGCATCGGGCCAACTCTCTATCCTGACGTTGAGCCTGTACCTCAACGACCCGAGCGTGGCCCAGCGCTATGGTCACCCTTACGGGTTGTGGCTCTTGTGTCCGTTGCTGCTCTACTGGCTGGTGCGCATCTGGCTGAAGGCGCACCGCGGCGAACTGCACGACGACCCGGTCGTCTTCGCCGCCACCGACCGCATCAGCCAGGTCATTGTGCTGGCGAGCATCGGCCTCGTCTATTGGGCGTCTTAGATTTTCCCTGCGGCGTTGCAAGCCACGCGCCTAACTTCGCGCGATGAAGTAGGTTCCGCCGCAGATGAGCGCCACCCCGAGCATGCGTGATGCGTTCACCGCTTCGCCGAACCAGAAGTACCCAGCAAAGAGCACGAGTACGTACGAGACACTGAGGAACGGGTAGGCAAAACTCAGTTCGACCCGCGACAAGGCCATCAGATGCAAGCCCATGCTGAACACGAGCACTGCCAAGCCGCCGATGACGAACGGGTTCAGCGCAACCACCGGGACCATACTCAGCAAGTTGCCGCCGTTGAAGTCGAACTTGCCGATCGTGTTCATCCCGTGCTTCAGGAGAATCTGCGACATGGCATTGGTCGTCACCACCGCCAGGATGAGGGGAATGTATTGGTGCATGAAAGAAGGGGCACCGAGGCCCACGTTTGTTGTGCTGGGTTTTCGCCGCGCTTCCGGACGGAAGGCCGACGTGTGCGGCCACGCCAGGGGAATGGCGTGATTGGCATTGAAAGGTACACGCTGCTACCCGATCGCGCAACCCATCATATGCAGGCCACTGCTTCACATTGACGATGACCGAGTCTTTTCGCTCCTGGGGTCGTGTGTTCGGTCCACCGCAACGCACACTGTCCATGACCAGCCGCGACACGGTCCTGGCGGCACTGGCTGCGCAGGACGCCGGCGAATCACGCCGGGCGACGCCCGACGCGATCGCCAGTGTCCTGCCCTACGGCAACGGGCGCAGCTACGGCGACAGCAATCTCAACCCGGGCGGCGTTCTGCTGGAGATGGGGCCCCTGGCTCGCTTCATCGAATTCGACGCGGACAGCGGTGTGCTGACCTGTGAGGCGGGCGTGCTGCTGTCGGAGATCCTTGCGCATTGCGTGCCGCGAGGCTGGTTTCCAACCGTCACCCCGGGCACTCAGTTCGTCACGGTCGGCGGCGCCATTGCGAACGACGTCCACGGGAAGAACCACCATCGCGCCGGCTCGTTCGGCAACCACGTGTTGGAGTTCGAACTCGTCCGTTCGGATGGCACGTGCAAGATCTGCTCGCTGGACCAGAACGCGGACTGGTTCGCGGCCACGATCGGTGGCCTGGGCCTCACCGGCGTCATTACCTGGGCGAAGTTGCAGCTGCGCCGGATCTTCAATCCCTATGTCGAAAGCGAGAGCATACGTTTCCGGTCGCTCGAAGAATTCTTCGAGATCAGTGCGGCATCGGAGTCCGACTACGAATACACGGTCTCGTGGATCGACTGCGCCTTCGGTGGCACAAGACTGGGGCGCGGACTCTTCAACCGCGGCAACCATGCGCAGGCCGATGTAGATCTCACGCGCGTGCCGAAGGCGCAGCGCGATCACGTCGATTTGCGAGAGCGTCGCATGCCGTTCTCGCCCCCCTTCTCGCTGATCAACGCGCTGACGCTCAAGGCCTTCAACCTCGCGTATTTCCATCGCCAGCGTGGCGACCGCGTACGCCTGCTCCAGCACTATCGCCCGTTCTTCTATCCGCTTGACGCTGTGCTCGAGTGGAACCGCATCTACGGCCCCAGGGGCTTCTATCAGTACCAGTGTGCGGTGCCCGATGCGCGTGCGCTGCGCAGCGTGCGCCAGCTGCTCGAAGCCGTCTCGGCCAGTGGCATGGGCTCGTTCCTGGCGGTGCTCAAGCAGTTCGGCGCCCCGACTTCGCGCGGGATGCTGTCATTCCCGATGCCGGGCACCACCCTGGCGCTCGACTTTCCGAATCGGGGCGCCCGCGTGCATCGCCTGTTCGAAGCACTGGACCGGATCGTGCTCGAAGCAGGTGGACGTCTCTATCCGGCCAAGGACGGGCGCATGGGTCCGTCCATCTTCAAGGCGGGCTACCCGCGCTGGCAGGAGTTCCAGGGCTATGTCGACCCGCGCTTCTCATCCGGATTCTGGCGCCGCGTGATGATGGAGACCGGCTGAAGGCGACGCTCAGCCGACCGCGCCACGCGCGTACTTCGAGACGATCTTGGTGACGCCCATGTCGAGCAGTTCGCCGAACACGCGCAGGAACTCGTCGACATGCTGCGGCCCCGCGATCAGCGGCGGTTCCAGACGAATCACGTTGCGGTTGTATTCGGTGAATGCAACCAGCGTGTTGTAGTCGCGCAGTAGCAGCGTTCCGGCGAAGCCGCAAAGGCTGCCTTTGAGCTTTTCGTCGAGCAGCGAAACCATCTGCCGCACGCCGAACGGCAGGGTGTCGCTCAGATCGGCGAACTCGATGCCGACCATCAGGCCGAGCCCGCGGAAGCCCGCGGA
>NZ_JBGCUL010000128.1:0-8607 GCF_054177685.1 Pseudomonas sp. P5_A2_2 | reverse complement strand
ACTGCAGCCTGAATACCATTGACGTTCACACTGATGATCCGCATAAATGGCCCCAAAAATCGCGTGCGTGTATGATACACGGCGTCAAGCTAATTAGCTAAATCCGTGGTATTTGGGGTTTTTTCATGCAAGCGTATCAGCGCGATTTCATCCGTTTTGCCATCGATCGCGGCGTTTTGCGCTTCGGTGAGTTCRCCCTGAAGTCCGGGCGCACCAGTCCTTACTTCTTCAATGCGGGCCTGTTCAACTCGGGTTCGGCCCTGGCGCAACTGGGTCGTTTCTACGCCGCTGCCATTGCCGAGAGCGGCATTGCGTTCGACGTGCTGTTTGGACCGGCTTACAAAGGCATCCCGTTGGCGGCGACCACCGCCGTGGCACTGGCCGAACATCACAACCGTGACCTGCCATGGTGCTTCAACCGCAAGGAAGCCAAGGCCCATGGCGAAGGCGGCAGCCTGGTCGGCGCACCGTTGACCGGCGATGTGCTGATCATCGACGACGTAATCACCGCTGGCACCGCGATCCGTGAAGTGATGCAAATCATCGCTTCCCAGGACGGCGCCAAGGCCGCCGGCGTGCTGATCGCCCTGAACCGTCAGGAACGTGGCAACGGCGAATTGTCGGCGATCCAGGAGGTCGAGCGTGACTTCGGCATCCCGGTGATCAGCATCGTTTCGCTGAATCAGGTGCTGGAATTCCTGGCGGATGACCCGCAGCTCAAGCAGCATCTGCCGGCCGTGGAAGCCTACCGCGCCCAGTTCGGCGTCTGATGGCTTTGTGACATACCTGTGGGAGCGAGCTTGCTCGCGATAGCTATTTATCAGCCAGCATAACCGTCGACTGAYACTCCGTCATCGCGAGCAAGCTCGCTCCCACAGGGAAGGCGACACAAATAAAAAGACCCCGCTCAGCCAGGCCGAGCGGGGTCTTCTTGTTTGCGCTATCGCTTAAGGACGCTTGCGATTGCTGATCAGGGTGCCCACGCCGGTATCGGTGAAGATTTCCAGCAGGATCGCGTTCGGCACGCGACCGTCGATGATCAGCGAGCTGCCCACGCCGCCCTGGACCGCTTCCAGTGCGCAGCGGATCTTCGGCAGCATGCCACCGTAGATGGTGCCGTCGGCGATCAGGTCGTCGACTTGCTGGGTTGTCAGGCCGGTCAGGACCGTGCCCGACTTGTCCATCAGGCCGGCGATGTTGGTCAGCAGCATCAGCTTCTCGGCTTTCAAAGCTTCGGCGACTTTACCGGCCACCAGGTCAGCGTTGATGTTGTACGACTCGCCGTTGGCGCCGACACCGATGGGTGCGATCACCGGAATGAAATCGCCCTTGACCAACAGGTTCAGCAGGTCGGTATTGATGCCGACTACTTCGCCCACGTGGCCAATGTCGATGATTTCCGGGGTGGTCATTTCCGGCGTCTGACGGGTAACAGTGAGCTTCTTCGCGCGAATCAGCTCGGCGTCTTTACCGGTCAGGCCGATGGCGCTGCCGCCGTGACGGTTGATCAGGTTGACGATGTCTTTGTTGACCTGGCCGCCGAGGACCATTTCCACCACGTCCATGGTCGCCGCGTCGGTGACGCGCATACCGTCGACGAAATGGCTCTCGATCGACAGGCGCTTGAGCAGGTCACCGATTTGCGGGCCGCCACCGTGAACCACCACCGGGTTGATGCCCACGGCCTTCATCAGCACGATGTCGCGGGCGAAGCCGGTTTTCAGCTCCTCGCTTTCCATCGCGTTGCCGCCGTATTTGATCACCAGGGTCTTGCCGACATAACGGCGGATGTAAGGCAACGCTTCGGACAGGACCTTGGCGGTGTTGGCGGCGGCTTCGCGTTCGAGGGTCATTCAGGGCTCCGGGTGAATCAGAACGGTAGTTGGAGATCAGGTGCAACGCGCTTGAGCTGGATGTGGAACACATCCTTGATGCGTTGCAGTTCAGCCTCGTCATCGGCCTCGAAACGCAGCACCAGCACCGGTGTGGTGTTGGATGCGCGTACCAGGCCCCAGCCTTTGGCATAGTCGACTCGCACGCCGTCAATGGTGGTCAGGTCGGCGCCTGCGCCCCACTGCGCATCGTGCAATGCATCAATGATGCTGAATTTGCTCTCTTCGGTCACATGGATATTGATTTCCGGCGTAGAAATATCGTTCGGGAAGGTCGCGAACAGCTCTTCGGCCGAGGATTTTTCCTTGCTGAGGATCTCCAGCAAGCGCGCGGCGCTGTAAATGCCGTCGTCGAAACCGAACCAGCGCTCCTTGAAGAAGATGTGCCCGCTCATTTCGCCAGCCAGCAGGGCGCCGGATTGTTTCATTTTCTTTTTGATCAACGAGTGACCGGTCTTCCACATTAACGACCGGCCACCGTATTCCTTGATCAGCGGAATCAGGCGGCGAGTGCATTTGACGTCGAAGATGATCTCGGCGCCCGGGTTGCGCGCCACGACGTCGCGGGCGAACAGCATCAGCAGGCGGTCCGGGTAGACGATGCTGCCGGTGTTGGTCACCACGCCGACGCGGTCGCCATCGCCGTCGAAGGCCAGGCCAATGTCAGCGTTGGTTTCCTTGACCTTGGCGATCAGGTCCACGAGGTTTTCAGGCTTGCCCGGGTCCGGGTGGTGGTTCGGGAAGTTGCCATCCACCTCGCAGAACAGCGGGATGACTTCACAGTTCAGCGCTTCGATCAGTTGCGGGGCGATCACGCCGGCGGCGCCGTTGCCGCAGTCCACGACCACTTTCAGGCGACGGGCCAGCTTGATGTCCTGGACGATTTCGGTGGTGTAGCGGTCGAGGATCTCGACCTGGGTGATGCTGCCCTGGCCGCTGCTCAGGTTGTTGGTCTTGAGGCGGTCATGCAGGGCCTGGATCTGTTCGTTGGCCAGGGTGTCGCCGGCAATGACGATCTTGAAGCCGTTGTAGTTCGACGGGTTGTGGCTGCCGGTAAGCATCACGCCGGATTTGCCGGCGAGCACGTTGGCGGCGTAGTAGAGCGCCGGAGTCGGGACCAGGCCGACATCACTGACGTGGCAGCCGCTGTCGGCGATGCCTTTGATCAGTTGCGCGACCAGCTCCGGGCCGGACAAGCGGCCATCGCGCCCGACGGACACGTTTGGCTCGCCCTGGGCCAGGCTTTGGGAGCCGACGGCGCGGCCGATCCAGTAAGCGGTTTCAGCGTTCAGGAATTCCGGGACGGTGCCGCGGATGTCATAGGCGCGAAAGATGCTGTCAGGGAACTTGGGTGCGACTTTGGCCGGGGTGTTCATCTGTGGAAATGCTCCATCTCGAAAGTGGCTGGACAGGCCGCCGATTCATTCGGCAGCAGGTTCAAACTGAAGGGTATGACGGCGTTTTCCACAGAGAGTTCGTGGTATGAAAGGGCCATGATGCCCCTGACGGTAGGGGTTTGACCGGGCAATGCCTTGATTTTCGGAGCTAAACCTTGCAGATGACAATTTGAATTTTGTGGCGAGGGAGTCCGTTCCACCGCCACAAGAAGAGCGTGACCGGATCAACGGGTACCGGTATGACCGAAACCGCCAGTGCCGCGCTCGGTTTCAACAAACTCTTCAACCATTTCGAAGTGAGCCTGCACTACCGGTACCAGCACCAATTGCGCCAGGCGCTCGCCAACCGGCATGGTGAATTCGGTCTGGCCACGGTTCCAGCAGGAGACCATCAATGGGCCTTGGTAGTCGGAGTCGATCAGCCCCACCAGGTTGCCCAGCACGATGCCGTGCTTATGGCCCATCCCCGAGCGCGGAAGAATCAGCGCTGCCAGGTTCGGGTCGCCGATATAGACCGACAGACCAGTGGGGATCAGCACGGTTTCACCCGGCTTGATCACGGTGTCCTGTTCCAGCATGGCGCGCAGGTCGAGGCCGGCGGAGCCCGGTGTGGCGTATTGCGGCAGCGGGAATTCGGTACCGATGCGGGGGTCGAGGATCTTGGCTTGCAAAGCGTGCATGTAAATTAAACCTGGTTCAGACGTTCGGCGATAAAAGTGATCAGCTGGCGAGCAATCTTGCTCTTGCTGGTCTGGGCGAAAAGTGTGGCGTGTAGCTCACGGTCGATCACGCTGCAGGCGTTTTCTTCGCTGTTGAAGCCAATGCTCGGGTTGGCGACGTCGTTGGCGACGATCAAATCGAGGTTCTTGTCTTTCAGCTTGCGCGCAGCGTAATCGAGCAGGTGTTCGGTCTCGGCGGCGAAACCGACACTGAACGGGCGGTCGGGGCGGGTGGCGATGGTGGCCAGGATGTCCGGGTTACGCACCATCTGTAGCAATAAGCCGTCGCCGTTTGTAGGATCTTTCTTGAGTTTCTGTGGGGCAACGACTTCCGGGCGGTAGTCCGCGACTGCTGCCGAGGCGATGAACAGGTCGCAAGGGATCGCCGCTTCACAAGCGGCCAACATGTCGCGGGCGCTGACCACATCGATGCGGGTGACGCGATCCGGGGTCGGCAGATGCACCGGGCCGGTGATCAGGGTTACGCGGGCACCGGCTTCCACGGCGGCTTCGGCCAGGGCAAAGCCCATTTTCCCGGAGCTGTGGTTGGTGATGTAGCGCACCGGGTCGATGTTTTCCTGGGTCGGACCGGCCGTGATCAACACGTGTTTACCGGTCAGTGCCTGACGCTGGAAGCAGTCGGCAGCGCATTGGGCGAGTTCAAGGGCTTCGAGCATGCGCCCCAGGCCCACGTCGCCGCAGGCCTGGCTGCCGGAAGCCGGGCCGAAGACCTTGATGTCGCGGCTTTCGAGGGTTTGCAGGTTGGCCTGGGTCGCCGGATCGCGCCACATCGCCTGGTTCATTGCCGGTGCAACGGCGACCACCGCGTCGGTGGCCAGCACCAGCGTGGTCAGCAGGTCGTCGGCAATGCCTTGGGCCAGACGGGCGATCAAGTCCGCCGTGGCGGGGGCGATCAGTACCAGGTCGGCCCATTTGGCCAGTTCGATGTGGCCCATGGCCGCTTCGGCCGCCGGGTCCAGCAGGTCCAGGTGGACCGGGTGCCCGGACAGGGCCTGCATGGTCAGCGGGGTGATGAACTCTGCGCCGCCACGGGTCATGACCACGCGCACTTCCGCGCCCTGATCGATCAGGCGGCGAACCAGGTCGGCGCTCTTGTAGGCAGCGATGCCGCCGCCGACGCCCAGAACAATGCGTTTCCGATACAGCCGCTGCATAGGCCTGCCTTTCAATTCGTTGGTGACATACGTGGCGAACCCCCCTCCCCAGGGTGAATTCGCCCGCAAAAAAGATGGGCTACGATATCACAGCGACCGCTATGGAACAGCGGTGCCCACAGACAGGGAGGTGCTATGAGTATTCGCGATTGGCCGGCGGCGGAACGGCCGCGGGAGAGGTTGCTTGAACAGGGCGCGGGAAGCCTTTCGGATGCCGAACTGCTGGCGATCTTTTTACGCACGGGCGTGGTGGGTAAAAGTGCAGTAGATCTGGCGCGACACCTGTTGAATCAGTTTGGCAGCCTGCGTTTGCTGCTTGAGGCCGATCAGGAAACGTTCAGCAAGCAGTTGGGACTTGGGCCGGCGAAATTTGCACAGTTGCAGGCTGCGCAAGAAATGAGCAGGCGTCATCTGGCCGAGCGTGCGCGCCAAAAATCGGCACTGGAGAATCCTCACGCGGTTCGCGAGTACCTGAAATCGATGCTGCGCCATGAGCCACACGAGGTATTTGGTTGCCTGTTTCTCGATTCCAAGCATCAGGTGCTGACGTTTGAGACGCTGTTTCGCGGCTCCATCGACAACACCAGTGTTCATCCGCGAGAGGTGGTCAAGCGCGCCTTGGCCAACAACGCAGCGGCATTGATCCTCTGCCACAATCATCCTTCGGGCAACACCGACCCCAGTCAGTCCGACCGGGTGCTGACCAAGCGCCTGCAAAAGGCGCTGGAGTTGATTGACGTGCGGGTGCTTGACCATTTCATCATCGGCGACGGCGATCCGTTGTCCATGGCGGAGTATGGGTGGATGTAGGCAGGATGATGCGAGCCCCTGTAGGAGCGAGCCTGCTCGCGATGGCGTCGTGTCAGTCACCTTGTCCGATAATTGAAAGAATGCAATCGCGAGCAGGCTCACTCCTACAGGTTTTGTGTATGGCGGGTTATTTGAAATTGACCTTCGAATAATCCTGTCGACCGAACGGGCTGACCGAGTATCCCTCGACATCCTTGCGCGTCAGCGCGAAAGCAGTTGGGTGGGCCAGGGGCAACCACAGCGCCTGCTGCTGGATCTGCGTCTGCGCCTGTTCGTAGAGCTTGCTACGCACACCTTGCTCGCCAGTGGTCTTGCCGGCGCTGATCAGCTTGTCCAGATCCTGGTTGCAGTAACGGGCGAAGTTGGTCCCGGACTTGACCGCGGCGCAGGAAAACTGCGGCGTGAG
Organism: Pseudomonas sp. P5_A2_2; assembly: GCF_054177685.1. Classification (NCBI taxonomy): domain Bacteria; kingdom Pseudomonadati; phylum Pseudomonadota; class Gammaproteobacteria; order Pseudomonadales; family Pseudomonadaceae; genus Pseudomonas; species Pseudomonas sp. P5_A2_2. Next base: position 2,208 of record NZ_JBGCUL010000128.1, on the reverse strand, counting down.
GAAGTTGTCCGGGTCACCGTTGTCGCCAGCCCACCCCATGAACAGCAAGTCGTGTTCACCGGCCTTGGCGCGGCGGATCAGCTCGCCCCATTCGATCACACGTATTTCTGCCTGAATGCCGATTTCGGCCAGGTCGGACTGCAGCAGTTGCGCACCGAGGCTCGGGTTGGGGTTGAGCAGGCTGCCGGAAGGGCGGGTCCAGATGGTGGTCTGGAAGCCTTCCTTGAGTCCGGCTTTGGCCATCAAGACTTTGGCCTTTTCGATGTCGTGAGGGTAGCCCGGCAGGTTTTTCGCGTAGCTCCAGGTGTTGGGCGGGTACGGACCGTTGGCCGCCTCGGCGGTGTCTTCGAACACGGCTTTGACATAGCTGGCCTTGTCGAAGGCAAGGTTGATGGCCTGACGCACTTCTGGCTTGTCCAGCGGCGGATGCTGGCTGTTGATGCCGACGAATGCGGTCATGAACGCGTCAGTCTTTTCGACTTTCAGAGCCGGCTCTTTCAGCGCTTCCTGTACGTCCAGAGGCTTGGGCGACAGGGCGATCTGGCATTCGTTACGGCGCAATTTCTGCAGGCGCACGTTGGCGTCCGGCGTGATTGCGAAGATCAGCGGGTCTACAGAGGGTTTACCGCCGAAGTATTCGGGGTTGGCTTTGTAGCGAACCGAGGCGTCCTTCTGGAAGCGCGTGAAAACGAACGGCCCGGTGCCGATTGGCTGGCTGTTGAGCTTCTCCGGCGTGCCGGCTTTCATCAGTTTGTCGGCGTATTCGGCCGAATAGATCGAGGCGAAGCCCATGCTCAGGGTCGCCAGGAAGGTCGAATCCGGGTGGTCGAGGGTGAAGCGCACGGTCTGCGGATCGAGGGCGTCGATCTTCTTGATCAGTGCAGGCAACTGCATCGATTGCGCATGCGGGAAGCCGCTCTGGGCGACTTTGTGCCACGCATTGGCCGGGTCGAGCATGCGTTCGAAGCTGAAAATCACATCCTCGGCGCTCAGGTCACGCGTTGGGGTGAAGTACTCCGTTCGATGGAATTTCACCAGCGGGTGCAACTTGAAGACGTAGGTCAGGCCGTCGGTGCTGACTTCCCAGCTGTCGGCGAGGCTGGCGACCACTTTGCCACTGGCTGTGTCGAAGTCCACCAGGCGGTTCATCAGCACATCGGCCGAGGCGTTGGTGGTGGTCAGCGAGTTGTACTGCACCACGTCGAAGCCTTCAGGGCTGGCTTCGGTGCAGACGCTCAGGGCGGCGGCAAAGGCCTGTGGGCTCAGCAGAAGCGGGGCGAGCAACAGCGGTAGGGCAGCGAGGCGCATGGTCGGCTTCCTTTACAGATCGAAGGCCCATCTGCAAGTGCAGTCTGGAAAAGGCTTACCCTAGTGGGCTCTTTTGCAAATGACTATCCCCTTTTTCATTTTGAGGAGACTATAGGCGACTGAATTTGCTGTGCAGCGGTTGAGCAAACTCCCTGGTCGGCTCGGTGAGCGATACTCTGCGACGAGCGGTCGCCATCGACGATAGCCTTTGTCCAAGGCGCTCGAAGCCCGGAAAACGGGGATTTTGTGAATTCTACGCACACTGAATGTTGTTGCTCTCCAGTCTTTCTGGTATAAAGCAGCGCTCTTTTCTAGGGGCCCGGTTCCTTCACTGTAGGTGTAGCCGGTAAGACCTCTAAAGAAACGCGGCGCCTGGCGCCAAATGACTGAGAGATTAAGCGGCCAACCCATGCCGGGTTGGGCATGTGGTTTTAGAGGGCTGAGGCATGTCTAGAGTATGTCAAGTTACCGGTAAGGGTCCGGTAACCGGGAATAACATTTCCCACGCAAACAACAAAACCCGTCGTCGTTTCCTGCCGAACCTGCAGCATCACCGCTTCTGGGTTGAAGAAGAGAAACGTTTTGTGCGTCTGCGCGTATCTGCCAAAGGCATGCGTATCATCGACAAGCGTGGCATCACTGTCGTGCTGGCCGAACTTCGCCGCGATGGCAAGGTTTAAGGGAGCTAATCATGCGTGAATTGATTCGTTTGATTTCGAGCGCCGGTACTGGTCACTTCTACACYACCGACAAGAACAAGCGTACTACYCCGGAYAAAATCGARATCAARAAATWYGATCCGGTTGTTCGCAAGCACGTGATCTACAAAGAAGGCAAAATCAAGTAATTGATTCTGTCGACTACAAAAAAGCCCGCCTCGCAGCGGGCTTTTTTGTGCCT
>NZ_JBGCUL010000127.1:0-8628 GCF_054177685.1 Pseudomonas sp. P5_A2_2 | reverse complement strand
GTGTCGCCCAGGCGGTCGACAAACTGCGCATGCCCAAAGCCGATGTTGCGCAACAGGTCGCCGGTGTTGAAGTAGCGGTCGCCCTTTTCGAACACATCCTGAAGCACGACCTTGGCGGTTTTCTGCGGATCGGTGTAGCCGTCCAGGGGCGCCTTGTCGTCGATTTTTGCCAGCAACAACCCCTGCTCACCCTTGGCGACCTTGCGCATCAGGCCGTTGGCCTGACGAATCGGCGCGCCGCTGTCGTGGTCGTAAGCGACCAACTCCCAGCGCATCAGGGAAAAACCGATGGTGTTGTCGAAGTTAAGAATATTGGTGAAGCCGATATTGCCGTCACTGGCGGCGTACAGCTCGCAGATGTGATTCACCGCAAAGCGGGTCTTGAACTCGTTCCAGGCACCGGGACGCAAGCCGTTGCCGATCATTTTCTTCACATCGTGCCGGCTGTCGTCGGCGCAGGGCGGTTGATCGACCAGGTAGCGGCACAGTTCGCCGACATAACCGATGGTTGTCGCCCGGTACTTGCGCGCATCGTTCCAGAACTGACTGGCGCTGAATTTGCGGCGGATGGCGAACCCACTGGCACCACTGACGGCCGACCCCCAGCACACGCAAAGGCCCGTGGCGTGGTACAGCGGCAAGGTGCAATAGACGACATCGTCGGGGCGCATGTCCAGGGCGATCATGCCGAAGCTCGCAGAGCTGCGCATCCAGCGTCCGTGCTTGAACACGCCAGCCTTGGGCAGCCCAGTGGTACCCGAGGTGTAGATATAAAAACAGGGATCGTCGAAGAAAATCTGCTGGCTGCTGGGCGGGTTGTCGCTGGCATCGTCGAGACTGGCGGTCATCAGGTTGACGAAACCTTCAGGCGCGATACCCGGTTGGCGAGAGGTGTCCTGATCGGCGACGAACCAGGTCCGGTCAGCCTTGATCGACACCCGATCACGTACCGCCAGGTACGCGGGGACCAACTCCTCACCGACAATGATCGCCACCGGCGCCACCAGATTCACACTGTGCACCAGGGTGTCGCGGGTCTGCGAGGTATTGAGCAGCGCACTGATCGCGCCGACCTTGGCCACCGCAAGAATCGTCACCAGCAGTTCCGGACGGTTCTCGATAAAGACCGCCACCACATCACCCTTGCCGATGCCTTGGCCGATCAGGTGATGGGCAATGCGGTTGGCCCATTGGTTGGCCTCGGAGTAACTGAGCGTTACGTCGCCTTGCAACAGCGCCGGGCCATCCGGGTTGCGCAACGCAGCTTGCTCGAAACTCCAGCCTAAACCACACGCTTGGGTCGGGTCCTTGACGTTGGCGGCCTTCATCCCCTTCACCACCCGGGGGATGGCTTTGGCGATGGAAGGCAACTTGCGGAGCATCATGCCCCAGGTAATCGTGTCGTTCGACATACGGCTCATGATTGCTCCCGTTCGATCTTTTTTTATTGTCGGGTGGCGATGACTGAGCCCGAAAATACGTCAACGGTTCTTGAGCTGTACACGCGGTTTTTGAAATGTTTTGTATCTGCGATCTTGATCCGCGATCTTGATCCGCAATAGCGCTGCGCGAAGATGATCCCGTGCGCGCCAATTGGTTCCATCGAGTCGCCGACGTACCTGCAAAATGCAGGATGCACGATGGCCATTCATGCAGATTGCACGAAAGCGAAAATCACTCAAAACCGTAACATGTTGATTTTACTTAATATTGTTCAGCTGAAATGAATGGCACAAAGACTGCAACAGTCTCTCCATGCTTGCCATTCAAGTCATCATGGAGCTGAACGACATGAGCCTTATCCAGGAAAAATTTTCGTCCTTGTTCTCCAACTTCGCAGTCACTACCCAGGACCGCCCTGATGGCGGGATTCTGCTGACCTTGCGCAGCGCCGACGGCAGAGAATTCATACGCTCGATCTCCTACCAGCAATTGCACAATGGTGATCAACTGTCCTGGGTCATCAGCGCGATTCGCCGTGACCTCGCCGAACAAGCCAGTGAGCTGCCGCAGATTTCAATGCTGCAGAGCCAGCAACGGTTTGCCCTGCCGACCTATCATTCGCTGTAAAAAACACTGTAGGAGCGAGCCTGCTCGCGATTGCAATCTGACAGTCACATTGCTGCTGGCTGACACACCAAAATCGCGAGCAGGCTCGCTCCTACAGGGGGAATTCGATAATGGCTAGATTTCGATCAGGGCACCCAGTTCGCGTTCCAACTCTTCTGGATCAGCGAGGTTGAGCTCGATCAATCGCCGCAGGCGCTCGATGGACTCCAGGCTGATGTGCCGGCAAACAAACCCGAGTTGGCCATGGTCGTCGTGGGCCAGTTGCACATCCATGGTGATGCCGGCGTCTTCGCCCAGATGAATGTCGACCAGAAAATCCTGCTGCGGATTGCCCAGCCACGGATCGGGTCGCTCGATCAGCAACCCCTTGAGCGACAGATCAATCAACGTCACCGGCCAGGTGAACTCACCCTGACTCAGCTCGGTTCGGGCATCGAACGCAATACGTTTGAAGCGGCGACGTTCGGCGGGGTGCTCGCTCATGGCGCGATCCTCGTAGATGTACGCTGACTATAGACCTGCATACTTCAAGGCGGCCAGCGCGTGCAGGTGTCCAGACCAATGTCGGGGTATGGTCTTTGCCGTCAGGAGAGCTAAACTCGGAGTGGTTGTCTTTCTTGTCCACTCTGGCTGGAATATCAAAATGAAAAATAACAATAGCCCGCTACGCCATTTGCCTTGGCTGGTGCTGGCAATCACAGGTGCGTGCGCCCTGGGTGTCGTGGCATTGCGCCGGGGCGAGGCAATCAACGCCTTGTGGATTGTGGTCGCTGCCGTGGCCATCTATCTGGTCGCCTATCGCTACTACAGTCTGTTCATCGCTAACAATGTCATGCAACTCGATGCGCGACGGGCCACGCCTGCCGTGCTCAACAATGACGGTCTGGACTACGTTCCTACCAACAAACACATTCTCTTCGGTCACCACTTCGCCGCCATCGCCGGCGCGGGGCCTTTGGTCGGCCCGGTACTGGCGGCGCAAATGGGCTACCTGCCCGGCACGCTGTGGCTGATCGCCGGCGTGGTGCTGGCCGGTGCCGTGCAGGACTTCATGGTCCTGTTCATGTCCACCCGCCGCAACGGTCGCTCCCTGGGCGACATGGTCCGCGAGGAAATGGGCCGCATCCCCGGCACCATCGCGTTGTTCGGCTGCTTCCTGATCATGATCATCATCCTCGCGGTGCTGGCGTTGATCGTGGTGAAAGCCCTGGCCGAGAGCCCGTGGGGTATTTTCACGGTGATGGCGACCATCCCGATCGCGATGTTCATGGGCATCTACATGCGCTACATCCGCCCGGGTCGCATCGGCGAGATCTCGGTGATCGGCGTGCTGTTGCTGCTCGGCTCGATCTGGCTCGGCGGGCAGATTGCCGCGGATCCGGTGTGGGCCAAGGCGTTCAGCTTCACCGGTGTGCAAATCACCTGGATGCTGATCGGTTACGGTTTTGTCGCGGCGGTGTTGCCGGTGTGGTTGATCCTGGCACCCCGTGACTACCTGTCGACCTTCCTGAAAATCGGCACCATCGTCGCCCTGGCCATCGGCATTCTGATCACCATGCCCGAGCTGAAGATGCCGGCCCTGACCCAGTTCATCGACGGCACCGGCCCGGTGTGGAAGGGCGGGCTGTTCCCGTTCCTGTTCATCACCATCGCCTGTGGCGCGGTCTCGGGTTTCCATGCGCTGATCGCCTCCGGCACCACGCCGAAACTGCTGGATAACGAAACCAACGCCCGCTATATCGGTTACGGAGGCATGCTGATGGAATCGTTCGTGGCGATCATGGCCATGGTCGCTGCGTCGGTCATCGAACCGGGCGTGTATTTCGCCATGAACAGCCCGGTGGCCGTGGTCGGCGGTGATGTGGTGGCCGTTGCGACAGCCGTCAGCAACTGGGGCTTTGCGATTACCCCGGAAGCCCTGCAAGCGGTGGCCCACGATATCGGTGAAACCACCATCCTGGCACGTGCCGGCGGTGCACCGACCCTGGCGGTCGGTATCGCGCAGATCCTGCACAGTGTTCTGCCGGGCGAGAACACCATGGCGTTCTGGTACCACTTCGCGATCCTGTTTGAAGCATTGTTCATCCTGACCGCGGTCGACGCCGGTACCCGTGCCGGGCGCTTCATGCTCCAGGACCTGCTCGGTTCGTTCGTGCCGGCCCTGCGTCGCACCGAATCCTGGACTGCCAACCTGATCGCCACCGCCGGTTGTGTGGCCATGTGGGGCTGGTTGTTGTACCAGGGCGTGATCGATCCACTGGGTGGCATCAACACCCTGTGGCCGCTGTTCGGCATCTCCAACCAGATGCTGGCCGGTATCGCGCTGATGCTCGGCACCGTGGTGCTGATCAAGATGAAACGCCAGCGTTATGTGTGGGTCACCATGTTGCCGGCGGTGTGGCTGTTGATCTGCACCACGACAGCGGGCTTCATCAAGCTGTTCGACGCCAACCCGGCGATCGGCTTCCTGTCGCTGGCCAAAAAATACAGCGATGCGCTGGCCAACGGTCAGATCCTCGCCCCGGCCAAGGACATCACCCAGATGCAGCACGTGATCTTCAACGCCTACACCAACGCAACGCTGACCGCGCTGTTCCTGTTCGTGGTGTTCAGCATCCTGTTCTATGCGCTCAAGGTCGGTATTTCCGCCTGGGGCAGCAAGGGGCGTACGGATAAAGAATCGCCATTCCAGGCGCTGCCGGAAGTGTGATCGAGGATTTGCACCATGTTCAATGACCTGAGTCGCCTCGGCAAATACCTCGGTCAGGCCGCGCGCCTGATGGTCGGCATGCCCGACTACGACAACTACGTCGAGCATATGCAGACCAAGCACCCGGACAAACCGGTGATGAGCTATGAGATGTTCTTTCGGGAGCGTCAGGAAGCCCGTTACGGTGGCAAGGGTGGGCCGAAGTGCTGTTGATCCGGTTGTCGGATTAACGGCAATACCTGTGGGAGCGAGCTTGCTCGCGATGGCGGACTGTCAATCAACAGTGATGTTGAATGTTAAGCCGCTATCGCGAGCAAGCTCGCTCCCACATTTGTTTTGTGTTGTTTTTTCCTGTGTGAAAAAGGAGATCCAGTTTGTCCTCTCCCATCCCCGTAACAATCCTCAGCGGCTTTCTCGGCGCCGGCAAGACCACCCTGTTGCGTCACCTGCTCAAGGCCGAGCACGGCCTGAGAATCGCCGTAATCGAGAACGAATTCAGCGATGCCGGCATCGATACCCAGTTGTTGGGTGACGAGCCGGTGCAAGTGATGACGCTGTCCAATGGCTGCGTCTGCTGCACCATCCATACGGACCTGACCAAGGCGCTTTACTTGTTGCTGGAGCGTCTGGACCAGGGCGATATCGCCTTCGACCGGCTGGTGATCGAATGCACCGGCCTGGCCGACCCGGCGCCGGTGGCGCAAACCTTTTTCATCGACGAAGAGTTGCGCGAGCGCTATATCCTCGACGGCATCATCACCTTGGTCGATGCCGCCCACGCTGATCTGCATCTGACCCAGACCATCGCCCAGGCGCAGATCGGTTTCGCCGACCGCTTGTTGGTGAGCAAGCGTGATCTGGTGGACGAACCGACCTTCACCGCGTTGAGCGAGCGCCTGACCCGCATCAACCGGCGTGCGCCGATCCGCGTGGTTGACCATGGCAAGATCGACCTGGCCGAGTTGCTCGATGTGCGCGGCTTCAACCTCAACGCCGACCTCGGTGGCGGCGTGAGTTTGCGACCGGTCAGCCGGGCCCCGTCCATCGACCGCATTTCCAGCCTGGTGCTGCGCACTGAAAAACCGCTGGATATCGACAAGCTCAGCGAGTTCATGAACGAGTTGCTGGAGGAGCATGGCAAGCAATTGCTGCGCTACAAAGGCGTGTTGAATATCCTCGGCGAATCCCGTCGCATGGTGTTTCAGGGGGTGCTGAAGCTGTATGGTTTCGACTGGGATACCGAGTGGGCTGAAGACGACGTGCGTGAGAGCGTGATCGTGTTCATTGCCGATGACTTGCCGGAAGAAAAGATTCGCGAGGGGTTTGCGCGGGTGGCGGCTGATTAAATTCAGAAATTGCAGCGAGCCTTAAGCCGCCATCGCGAGCCTGCTCCGGGCGGCGTTCCGACGAAAGCGGTCTAACCTGCGGCACAATGTTGGCCCAGTGCCGATGCAGGGTTCAGCAACAAGTCTTCCAGATAATCCAGGTGCCGGTTGAGCACAATTTCTGCCTTCGCAGCATCCCATCGCTCCAGCGCATCCAGGATCTCCATGTGCGCCTGCCATACGCAATAATCCATCGACTGCAGCTCAAACTGCGCAAGCGCCAACGAAGTCAGCTGCACCAGGCTGTCTAGAAAGTGCGACAACGGTGCATTACCTGCCATTTCTGCCAATCGCAGGTGAAACTCTCCCGACAAACGGATCGCCCGGCCACGCTCAGTGCATTGACGCTCGCTATCGACCAGCTCCCGCAGGTGCTTCAAACCTTGAGCGCAGGGGCGCTGACAGGCCAGCCGCACGAGCATGATCTCGGCCAGACGCCGGGCATGCAGTGTCTGCCGGGTCTGCTCGACATCAAGCTCGGCGACGCGGGGACGATGGTTGACTCGTAAGATGATGATCTGCTGATGGGACAGTCGCGTCAGCACATCACGCATGTCGCTGCGCCGTGCACCGAACATCTGCGCCAGGCTTTCTTCCGTAAAGCGACTGGCCGAATGGATGCGCTGTTCGAAAATGGCGTCCAAGACCCGCGAATACAGATCACCCACCGAAGGGCGGACGGGCAGGGTAGCGAGCGTTTGTGGCGAGGCGTAGCTGTTCATGGCCAATCTCCAGTTCGAAGAGGTTTCAACTGCCGAGGTTGTCTTCCGGGATGTTCAGTTCGATGCCCATGCGCTGGCCCTCGCGCAAAATGTGCCGACGCATCTCGGCGCTGGCCTGGGCGCTGTTCTTGCTGCGGATCGCCCGCACCACCGCTTCGTTTTCTTCAAGGCGCTCTGCCAGATGCTCCGGGGAGTTGCGCAACACTTCGGCGCTTTGCTTGAGGGCATTGCTGGTTTGCTGGACCACGCTCTGGAAGATCGGGTTCGACGTCAGTGTGAACAGCTCTTCGTGGAACGCGATGTAGGCGCTTACGCCGGCTTCACTGTCGTTGGCCTCCAGGGCTTCGCGCATGTCCATCAAGGTCAGGCGCAGTTGCCCGACTTCCTTGCTGCTGATGGACTGCGCCACGAGGCCGACGATGAACGGTTCGAGGGTGTAACGCAGTTGCAGCACGTCTTCCAGGCTCGCTGCGGCCACCGCGCTTTCGTGGGACTGGCCATCGCTGAGACTGGCCTCGAGTACCACTACGCCTTTGCCCGGCATCGAGCGCACCAGGCCAAGGGTTTCCAGGACGATGACTGCCTCACGCAGGCTCGGGCGGCTGATACCCAGCTGTTCGGCCAGTTCACGTTGCCCCGGCAGCATTTCGCCGGAGCGCCACTGACCACGGGCCAGAGCGGCCCGAAGTTTTTCCACGACTGAAGTTACGACGGTTGACGAGGTAATCACTGTTCGCTCCATGAGCATCTAAAAGTGGTGAAAGTGTGCCGACCAAGGCGAGGCCGGCACACCGTTGATTCAGAATTCCTGCTGATGCGCCGGTGCGACCGGTTTACGCGGCTGGAAGGTATAACCCGCCTGGCCGGAAAGTACCTTGTTCGCCCGCTGCACATCGATGTCCTTTTCCCAGCGCGCGATGGCGACGGTCGCCACACAGTTACCGATCAGGTTGGTCAGCGCCCGGCCGATGCCCATGAACCAGTCCACGGCCAGCACCAGCACCAGACCCACCACCGGAATGGCCGGAATGGCTGTCAGGGTGGCCGCCAGGATCACCAGCGCCGAGCCCGGAATGCCGTGGGCACCTTTGGAGGTGATCAACGACACCAACAGAATCGTCAGCAGGTCGGTCATCGCCAGCGGCGTGCCGGTGGCATTGGCGATGAACACAATGGCCAGGGTCAGGTAGATCGAAAAACCGTCGAGGTTGAACGAGTAACCGGTAGGTATCACCAACCCGACCGTCGAACTGCCGATGCCCAGATGCTCAAGCTTGCGCATGATTTGTGGCAGCACGGCGTCGGACGAAGCGGTGCCCATGACGATCAACAGTTCTTCGCGCAGGTACTTGAGCAACGGCCACATCTTCAAGCCAGAGAGGCGCATCACCAGGCCGAGAATCAGGGCCACGAAGGCAGTACAGGTCAGGTAGAACAGGCCGACCAGGCTGCCCAGGTGTTGCAGCGAGTCCAGGCCATATTTGCTGGTGGTGAAGGCGATCGCGCCGAATACACCGATCGGTGCCAGGCGCACGATCATGCCCATGATGCGGAAAATCACGTGGCTGAGTTCATTGATCAGCCGGGAAATGCCCGACGCCGCCTCGCCCACCAGATTCAGCGCACTGCCGAACAGCACGGAGAACAGCAGGACCTGCAGGATGTTGTTATCGGCAAAGGCACCGATCACCGACGTCGGAATCAGGTCCATCAGGAACTGTGTGGTTGTGTGCATGTGCTG
>NZ_JBGCUL010000126.1:0-8698 GCF_054177685.1 Pseudomonas sp. P5_A2_2 | reverse complement strand
ATGTTGTGTTTGGCCTGGCCATTGAGCTGTTCGACCAGATCGCTGCTCAGGTGGGGCGCGCCGTGCATGATTTCGCTGGCGAACACCTTGGACGCGAAAGGCAGGTCGCGGGAGATGCGGATTTTTGAGCGAATGTAGCCGCTGAGCACTTCACCGGGCTCGCCGTCCGGATTGAACGGTGTCGAAGCCTGCAGGATGGGCTCGATGATGCTTTCCAGGACCTCGCGGTAGAGGTTTTCCTTGGATTTGAAGTAGTAGTAGACGTTGGGCTTGGGCAATCCCGCCTTGGCTGCGATGTCGCTGGTTTTGGTCGCAGCGAAGCCTTTGTCGGCGAATTCCTCACTGGCGGCACGCAGGATCAGTTGTTTGTTGCGCTCGCGGATAGTGCTCATAAACCGGGTGATTCCTTGCCTGTTCTGGCGGTTGCGCATGGTATCACCGGCCTCGCGCGGCGCTCAAGAATGCACCGCGACCCGTGACGCCGCGCTATGCTGCTGCGCATTCATTGCAGAAGGAAACCCGATTCATGGCAGGAAGCAGTTTGCTGGTGCTGATTGACGACATCGCCGCCGTACTGGACGACGTGTCATTGATGACCCAAATGGCCGCCAAGAAAACGGCCGGCGTACTCGGTGACGACCTGGCACTCAACGCCCAGCAAGTCAGCGGCGTGCGTGCCGAGCGGGAAATCCCGGTGGTCTGGGCGGTCGCCAAGGGTTCGTTCATCAATAAACTGATCCTGGTGCCGTCGGCGCTGGCCATCAGTGCGTTCATTGCGTGGCTGGTCACCCCGTTGTTGATGGTCGGCGGTGCCTATCTGTGCTTCGAAGGCTTTGAAAAACTCGCCCACAAGTTTCTGCACAGCAAGGCCGAAGATCAGGTCGAACATGCTGAACTGGTCGAGGCGGTGGCAGACCCGGCGGTGGATCTGGTGGCGTTCGAAAAGGACAAGATCAAGGGTGCGATCCGCACCGACTTCATTCTCTCGGCGGAAATCATTGCCATCACCCTTGGCACCGTGGCCGGTGCGCCGTTGAGCCAGCAAGTCATCGTGCTGTCTGGGATCGCAATCGTCATGACCATCGGCGTCTATGGCCTGGTGGCGGGTATCGTCAAGCTGGATGACCTTGGACTCTGGTTGACTCAAAAGCCCGGGCAGATGGCGAAAAGCATCGGTGGCGCCATTCTGCGTGCTGCGCCGTACATGATGAAGAGCCTGTCGGTGATCGGCACGGCGGCGATGTTTCTGGTCGGTGGCGGCATCCTGACCCACGGTGTGCCGGTGGTGCATCACTGGGTCGAAAGTGTCGGTGCTGCGGCGGGTGGCGGCGGATTTATCGTGCCGGTGTTGCTTAATGGTGTGGCGGGGATTGTCGCAGGGGCGGTGGTGTTGGTTGGCGTCATGGCTGTCAGCAAAATCTGGAAGGCCCTGAAGGGTTGAATTCAGAACTCTTCCTACAAGCATACATAACAAATGTGGGAGCGAGCTTGCTCGCGATGAGGCCATATCATTCAACATCTAAGTTGACTGAAACACCGCCATCGCGAGCAAGCTCGCTCCCACAGGTTTTTGTGTGGCCGAATTACTCGGCGATCTGCAACTTGCGCGCTTCGGTATACACGTAACGCACTTTGTCGTACTCGAACGGCGAGTTCGTCTGGCCATAGCGGAAGGTGGTCTGGTAGCGCTTGTCGATGCCGCGCAGGATCAACACTTCCGGATGGTTGGAGCTGACTTCGGCCACGTTGAGGAAGTTGATCGCACTCTCGGCCGAGTAATCCACCACCAGGCCGCCGGTATCACGCAGGTTCGACGGACCGAGGATCGGCAGGACTAAATAAGCGCCACCCGGCACGCCGTAGAAGCCCAGGGTCTGGCCGAAGTCTTCGCTTTGGCGCGGCAGGCCCATGGCGGTGGCCGGGTCCCACAGGCCGGCGATGCCGATGGTGGTGTTGAGCAGCAGGCGCCCGGTGGTTTCCAGCGAGCGCTGGCCCTTGAGTTGCAGCAGGCTGTTCATCAGATTCGGCACGTCGCCGAGGTTGTTGAAGAAGTTGCTGACGCCGGTGCGCAGGAAGTTCGGGGTGACGTAGCGGTAACCATTGACCACCGGCAGGAACACCCATTGATCGAAGCGGTAGTTGAAGTGATAGACGCGCCGGTTCCACTCTTCCAGCGGATCGTAGACGGTCAGCGCGCTGAGGGTTGAACGCTCGAACTCACGCTGGTCCAGACCCGGGTTGAATTTGAGTTTGCTCAGCGGTTCCTTGAAACCATCACTGTCGACGACCACGGGGGCGTTGGCTTTGCTGTTGTCGGCATTGGCGACGCCTGCACAGAGTAACGCTGCGAAAAGCAGGAGGTATTTAGCCACGGAAGAACTCCAGCATGGCGTCGCTGTTGACGCGGTAGTTAATGTTTCCGCAATGGCCGCCCAGCGGGTAAACGGTCAGGCGATCGCCAAAGGTCCGGCGCAGGAAACCGAGGTCGCCAGGGCCGAGGATCACGTCATCGGCGTTGTGCATGACGGCGATTTTCGGGCTGTCGTGCAGATAATCCTTCAGCGCATACAGGCTCACTTGGTCAATCAGTTGCAGCAGGCTGCCGCCGTCGGTACGGGCGCGCCACATCGGGATCACTTGTTCGGTGATGTAGCAGTCGAAGTCGCATTGCAGCGCACGCTTGAGGAATGGCGTGAGGCTGGTGCCCTCGGTGATCGGGAACTTGGGTGGAGTGATCAGGCCGCGACGGTTGACCAGGTCCGAAGTGAAGGCAATGTCGGCCGCCGAAAAGCGGAACGAGGTGCCGATCAACATGGCCATCTGCTCGTTGGACAGTTGCTGCTTGGACTGCTGGAAGTCGTAGAGCAGGGCGTCGTTGAGGTCGATGTAGCCCTTCTGCTGGAAGTAGCGGGTCAGTTTGTTCAGTACCAGCTCATAGAACGTGGTGCTGTTGTTGATGCCCTTGACCTCGGTCTGGACCAGCTTGTCGAGGTTGGTGATCGAGGTGTAGAGRTTGACCGGCGGGTTGAGCAGCAGGACYTTCTTGAARTTGAAGCTGCGSCGGGTTTCRTCCAGGTGCGCGACGAAAGCGGCATCCAGTCCGCCCAGGCTGTAGCCAGTCAGGTAGTAATCGGTGACTGGCAGTTTCGGGTTTTGTGCCCGCACGGCCTGCATCACCCGGTACAGGTCTTCGGCGTCCTCCTTGGAAACACCCGGTGTGGCGAAGCGTGATGCAGCGCTCATGAAGTCATAGCTGGTGGGCGATGACAACTGCACCACGTGGTAGCCGGCTTTGTAGTAAAGCTTCTTCAGGTATTCGTTCAGGGTGCTGTCATAGCGTGCGCCGGTGCCGGCGATCAGGAAAATCAGTGGTGCGGCGTGATCCTGCGTGGCAATGCGGTAGTCGAGTTTCTTGACCGCCCAGAAATTATCCGGCAATTCGAACGCCCGTTCCGGACGCAAGGTGACGCTGCGCACTGTCTGATCGATGTCATCGTCCAGGGGCAACTCCGGACGCAAGTCCGGCGGCGTGGTCGCGATGGTCGCCTCGAACGGGTTGGTCAGGGGGTAGCCATAACTGGCGGCATCTATATCGACCGCCAGTGCGGACGCACTCAAAATAAGGCCGCCAAACAGGGCGGCGAAGCGCAAGGAACGGAGCATGACTAAATCCCTTAGAGGAAGGTGCCGAATGAATTTCGCAGGCTATGACCATCGGATCTGCGTCAAAGTGCCAACCATCGGCACCAAACAGGCCCGATTGCCCAATAGTAGTAGCTGGACGATACACTTTGCCGCGATTGAAAGACCAGTTAACAGTTGTTATCGCTTGCGTAACGCTTTCGGGCGATTAAGCTGGCCGCCGTTTTTCGCCAATTGGAGTGTTTCATGTCTCGCCGTCTGCCCGTGTTTCTGCTGCTTGTATTGCTGCCTGTATGGCTGGCCGCCAGTTATGGCGCGCGTTATGGCTTCATGGAGGATGCGCAGTGGGTCGGCATTTGCGTGGATGAGGCAAGTCGCTGGGAATGCCAGGTGCGATCGAACCTGGGGCTGATGATCCACTTCGGGGTGCTGGGCTGGGCAGCGCTGGGTGCGGCGATCATCGGCTTTGTCGTGCCGGGGCGGGCGGGCTGGTGGCTGGCGGTGCTGGCGCTGGCGTTCGGGTTTCCGGCGCTGGCGTTGTACAACACGACGCTGGCGGTGTTTGCGGTGGTGATTGCGGGGCTGCGGTTGGTCAGGGCGCCTCGTAGCGCCTGATAGTCCGTCATCGCGAGCAGGTCACTCCCACAAGGATCATTGTCGTACACAAACTCTGCGTTCACTGAGTAACCCTGTGGGAGCGAGCTTGCTCGCGATGAGGCCAGTCAGGTCRCTAAAGTGTTAAACCTTGCGAACCCGCAGGCAACGCCACAACGCAGCCACCATCAACACACTCACCAGCCCCCAGCCCCAGGCCTGCTGGTTCTGCAAACCTTCACGAAACAGCTGCGGCGCAATACCGACACCGATGATGAAGGTCAGCAACGCAACCTCGCGGCGCGGCACATTCACCGGGCGGCACAGATAAACCAGCGCAGGCACGATGAACGCGACACTCGGGAAGCTGCGATAACGCGGGTCGAATACCAGTTCCAGCATCATCACGGCTGCAGCGAAACCTGTCGTTGCAACCAGCCAGCCAGCACGGCGCTCCAGCCAGTTGAAAGCCTGGCCGCGCCAACCGCTGCGAGGACTCAATGTCAGCGTGGCATGGGCCAGCACCAACAGATTCAGCGCGGTCAGCAATCCGACCCACAACCATTCACTGGTAAAGCGCGTGGTCACCCGTGCCAGGTCACCCCAGGCGCCAATCGAGCAGGCCGCCAATGCGCTGAGCAGGGGCAGCAACAGTGCCGAACGCGTCGTGCGAACCCGGCCGCCGAGCAGCAACGTGCCGATGAAGATCAAGCCACCCACCGCCAGCCATTGCGACCAGTAGGGTACGTTTGTCACTGGCCCGGCCAGCACGCCCTTGTCCTGGCGATCGGCATCGAACAGCCCCCAGTAACCACCCACTGCACCTTCACTGGCGCGTTTCCATGGCTGGTCGAAGGCTTCGATCAGGTTGTAGTGCCAGCCCCGTTGCTCGGCCATGGCGACAAAGCCGCGAATGAACCTGGCTTCGTTGACCCGGCTAGGTACAGCGATTCTTCGTTGACGGCCTTCACTGGGCCAGCCGGTTTCCCCGATAAACACTTCCTTGGGCGCGAACATACCGCTGAACGACTCGCGCACAGCAGCAAGTTGCGACAGGGAGACCTCGACGTCCCAAGGGTAATCGCCCCAGTAAGGCAACAGATGGATAGTCACGAAGTCCACCGATGGAGCGATTTCGGGATGCTTTTGCCAAAACTCCCAAACGTCAGCGTAGGTGACGGGTTGTTTGACTTGGCTTTTGACTCGCTCAATCAGTTTCACCAACTGCTTGCTGGTGACTTCCTTGCGCAAAAGGGCCTCGTTGCCGACGATTACCGCAGTAACCACGTCCGGGTTGGCGTTGGCTTCGGCGATCAGTAGCTCCACTTCCTTGGCTGTGTCCACCGGGTTGCTGTTCACCCATGCGCCAATCATCATTTTCAAGCCATGCTTGCGCGCCAGTTCCGGCAGGGCTTCGAGGCCGGTCATGGAATAGGTGCGGATGCATTCGAAGCTTTTGGACAGTAGCGCGAGGTCGGCATCCATGCGTTCGGGGCGCAGCTTGAAGGGCTGGTCGAACGGCGATTGATCCTTGTCGAACGGTGTGTAGGACGCGCATTGCAGCTTGTGCGTTGCGCTGGCCACGTCCGGCAATATCACCGGTTTACCGAGGTCGTACCAGAAGCCGCCCAGGGCAAACAGCCCGAGCAGGCAAGCGAATAGATAAGCAGCAAAAGGGAAGCGGGATGTCGCGGACATGGAAAGGCCGTGTGGGAGCAAAGCGGCGCATGTTACCTGCATTTACCGTGTGCTTGGTGGCCCGCATGATTTTGACATGCAATGTTCGGGCGGAGTCTGCGGTGCGTTGGTCGCGCTCAAGATTAATGGCGTTCTGATGTCGTTTCTCGTTGCCTCGAGGTCGCTGGCAGAGCAGGTCGCCAAGAGCGTCAGGTTGATCATCGAAGGCGTCAGTACTCCGCTGATGTTCGAACGAGTTTGCGGTTAGGCGTGATGGGGGCGCTGTGCACCATAACAATACGTTTAAGCGACTCGGCATCCGTCGAGTGCAGCACTTTCGGGGAAGTAACGATGAAGATGCGACGACTCTTGGGCGCAGGTGCCGCTTTGGTGCTGGCGATCAGCTCTACCGTGGCCAGTGCCGCCGGCAAGGAAGTGACGATCGGTTATGTCGACGGCTGGTCTGACAGTGTCGCCACGACCAACGTGGCCGCAGAAGTGATCAGGCAGAAACTCGGATATGACGTGAAGCTGCAAGCCGTCGCCACCGGGATCATGTGGCAAGGCGTGGCCACCGGCAAACTCGACGCCATGCTGTCGGCCTGGCTGCCAGTGACCCACGGCGATTACTGGACGAAGAACAAGGATCAGGTCGTCGATTACGGCCCGAACTTCAAGGACGCGAAAATCGGCCTGATCGTGCCGGAATACGTCAAGGCCAAGACCATTGACGACCTCAAGACCGACGACACCTTCAAGAACCGCATTGTCGGCATCGACGCCGGTTCAGGCGTGATGCTCAAGACCGATCAGGCGATCAAGGACTACGACCTGACCGGCTATCAACTCAAGGCCAGTTCTGGCGCCGGCATGATCGCCGAGCTGACCCGTGCCGAGAAGAAAAACGAATCCATCGCAGTGACCGGCTGGGTGCCGCACTGGATGTTCGCCAAGTGGAAACTGCGCTTCCTTGAAGATCCGAAGGGCGTGTACGGCGCGGCTGAAACCGTGAACAGCATCGGCAGCAAGGGCCTGGAGGCCRAGGCGCCGGAAGTGGCCAAGTTCCTGAAGAACTTCCAGTGGGAATCCAAGGATGAAATCGGCCAGGTGATGCTGGCGATCCAGGATGGTGCCAAGCCTGAAGCGGCGGCGAAGGATTGGGTCGCCAAACACCCTGATCGTGTGGCTGCCTGGACTAAATAACAGGCACCTCGCTTTACCCTGTGGGAGCGAGCTTGCTCGCGATTGCGGTGTAACAGACAACAACGATGTTGGATGTTATGGCCCTTTCGCGAGCAAGCTCGCTCCCACAGTTGTTTTGTACATGCTGGAAATTGGCGAATCCGTCATGTGGTTCTAAGACTAAGGTCGTCTGGAACCTGCCCCGCAGCCGCATAGAGTGGATACCGTTCCAACTAAATCTGTGCTGCGAGGATAAAAACAATGAACGACAGCATTTACCTCTCGATTCAAAACAGCCCKCGCTTCAAGGAGCTGGTTAGCAAGAGGGAACGATTCGCCTGGATTCTTTCGGCGATCATGCTAGGGCTTTACTCCGCCTTCATCCTTTTAATTGCTTACGGGCCGCAAGTGTTGGGGACGAAAATCAGTMCCGAGTCTTCGATTACCTGGGGCATACCGATCGGCGTCGGGCTGATTGTTTCGGCCTTCGTCCTGACCGGTATCTACGTACGACGTGCCAATGGCGAGTTTGACGACCTGAACAATGCGATTCTCAAGGAGGCTCAGCAATGATCCGGCGTCTACTGGCTCTATTGAGCATCGCGGCTTTAGCACCGGGCGCCTGGGCGGCAGAAGCCCTGACCGGTGAAGTGCATAAACAACCTCTCAACGTCGCCGCGATCCTGATGTTCGTGGTGTTCGTCGGTGCAACCCTGTGCATTACTTACTGGGCCTCCAAGCGCAACAAGTCGGCGGCCGACTACTACGCGGCGGGCGGCAAGATCACCGGGTTCCAGAACGGTCTGGCGATTGCCGGCGACTATATGTCGGCCGCCTCGTTCCTGGGGATTTCCGCGCTGGTGTTCGCTTCCGGCTATGACGGACTGATCTATTCGATCGGCTTCCTGGTGGGTTGGCCGATCATTCTATTCTTGATCGCCGAGCGTCTGCGTAATCTGGGCAAGTACACCTTTGCCGACGTGGCGTCCTACCGCCTGGGGCAAACCCAGATCCGCACACTGTCGGCCTGCGGTTCGCTGGTGGTGGTGGCGTTCTACCTGATCGCCCAGATGGTCGGTGCCGGTAAGCTGATCCAGCTGCTGTTCGGTCTCGACTATCACGTCGCGGTGATCCTGGTGGGCGTGTTGATGTGCCTTTACGTGTTGTTCGGCGGCATGCTGGCGACCACCTGGGTGCAAATCATCAAGGCGGTCCTGTTGCTGTCCGGCGCTTCCTTCATGGCGCTGATGGTGATGAAACACGTCAACTTCGACTTCAACCTGCTGTTTTCCGAAGCGATCAAGGTTCACCCTAAAGGTGAAGCGATCATGAGCCCTGGTGGCCTGGTGAAAGATCCGGTCTCGGCGTTCTCCCTCGGCCTGGCATTGATGTTCGGTACCGCTGGCCTGCCGCACATCCTGATGCGCTTCTTCACCGTGAGTGACGCAAAGGAAGCCCGCAAGAGCGTGCTGTACGCAACCGGCTTCATTGGTTACTTCTACATCCTGACCTTCATCATCGGCTTCGGCGCGATCCTGCTGGTCAGCACCAATCCGGCCTTCAAAGACGCGGCCGGCGCGTTGCTCGGTGGCAACAACATGGC
>NZ_JBGCUL010000125.1:0-8732 GCF_054177685.1 Pseudomonas sp. P5_A2_2 | reverse complement strand
GCCCTTGATGTCGGAGTATTTCTTCTTCAGTGCGCCGAGCACGCGCTCGCCGGCAGGGGTCTGCTTGCCGAAGAAGCTGTAGGTCTGCACGAAGATCACGTCCTTCGCGTTCGGCCCCGCGAGCTCGGTGAAGCGTCCGCCGGCCGGGCCCCAGTGCGAGACGATCGGCACCTTCCAGCCCATCCGGTCGAGCGACTTCACGACCTGCGCCGACGGGCCCACGTTGCCCACCATCAGCAGCGCATCGGCACCGGCCGACTTCAGGCGCGACAGCTGAGGGGTCACAGCGAAGGTGTGCTGCCGTGCGCGGCCGCCATCGCGAGACATTGGGGGCAGGACAAGATGCTGACGAGTGGCCGCGGCGGCTTCGTTCAGGTCGCCAAGGCCAGTTGCTGAGATTTGGGAGCAGTGACTGAGAGCTTCAGATGGTCTCCGACATTCGAGGGCGGCGACCGGAAAGCAGCTTGCCACGCGCGCGCAGACGCCCACGCAAGACGTCAACTTCCTGATCCGAGACATGCTCGGCCCTCAGCTTGGACAAGAAGCGCCGCCTGCAGATCATGCGGGTCCAGATTGCGCTGACCAGCTTGGGGCTCTACAACGGGCGCGTCGACGGCGTTATGAACGCGGACACGAAGACCGGGCTCGAGTTCTTCCAGGACCTGAAAGGCATGACGAAGAGCGGGCAGATGACCACACCGACGCTGAATGCGCTTGGCGTTTCAGCGGTCAACTAGAGCGCCGGATCGAGAAGGTCTTCGAGACAATGCCCAACAACAGCCAAGGCAGCAACAGGGCGGTCTGGAACAGGATGCTTGGGAGCCGGGATACCAGTTGAACCGCCGCGGGTTTTGAGGAGGCTCCAACTCTTGAGCAGATGGCGACTGCTCGAGCCCACCGGCTGCATCCCTCCGCAGAAGCTGAGGCAAACTATTGCCGGCAACTCGCCAGTCACGCCGCCGCGGTGGCAGCCTGACTTAAACCAAACAGCCTCCACGAATTCCGGGGCGGTTCACAGCGGTTGGCCTAGCCAGACCATCAAGTCAGCCAATCTAATCGAAGCAGAGTCCACGACACGTTCCCCTGTGCCTCTCGCGACATCGGTGCGCGAGGGGGAATCCTCGGCTCGGTGCGACGCCGTTGTGGCGCAGGCACTGGATGGCAACACGCGACCCCAATGCACCGAGGCCCAGCAGCAGCCTCACCACTCATACCTCTGAGTTTCCAGGCGGTCAATCCACTCACTGAGCTTGTAGTCCCGACGGATAAGGTCTTCGGCAAACTCCAAGAAGTCTTTCGACATAACCGCGAAGACAGGCTCAGACCGCGATAGAAAGTAGATGCGACCGGAAGAGTCAAACGCATAGAAGTTGCCAAGAACGTCTTGCGCGAATCTGGAGCCGCCTTTGAGTTGCCCTTTCTCAATGGGTGCGAACCATTCCTCGCGGAAGCTCAGCTCTTCATCAATATCCCCATATCCAATCTCAAGCAGCCAGTCGCAAAGATCGGCGGGGACTGGAATCCCGATTTTTCTTTCCAGACTTCTCAGTTCCTCAGGCGAGACCCTGGCGTGTGCCTTGAATACCGGTCTGTGCCGGAACAGCCCCTTCCGACTCGCTGAGAGCACAGTCTTTGCGATCGTGTCAATGCTCATACTCATCTATCGCACCCGCACTTTCATTCCAGAGCAGCCCCATAATTTATGCGGGTGGCCGCCGGCCCGCCTTCACCCGGCCGCACACCTCGCAGCTTCAGCGCTTCAGCGGCGCCAGCGTTGCGGCGCGACGAACAATCCAGGCCGCGGAGTTTGGTTTCGGTGAGGTGGCATGTCTTCGCGTCGATGGCCTCGGCCAGCTCGGCGCGCACGAAGCGACCACAGCGCTCAGCGGCTTGCGGCTATGTCCGCTGAGCTTCATCAAGTACCAGATGGTAGACGCTCGGGAAGCGCACCTCCATCTCGGCCTCACGAGTCTCGGCACCTTCAACGACGAACACCTCGTCATTGCCGAGCTTTTGAACCACATCCCAGTCCTCGCTGTGCCCGATAGACAGATACCCACGCACGTACTCGGAGGGTCGCACGTCAGCAGCCGCGAGTCGGAAACCTCCACGCCGCGTGCGCAGGGTGCCGTACCTTGAGAACAACTCTTTGGTCGGACCGAACTGCTCAGGGAGGATGGACGCCCCATCAGCAGGTTCGACGAACAGCTTGTCTCCCTTCGCGATGAGGTCATCGACCATGACGCGCGCTTGTTCAATCGAGAGAGGCTTTGCCTCCGGCGACGGCTGTGACGGTGTGGCGTCAGACATCCTCTGTGTCCTTCGAGTCAGAACGACGTAGTAAGCGGTGACGATCAAGACGCCAAGAACGGTAAACCACACCATGGGCACTCCTCACTGCTGGCACGTGCAAGTATCGGCTGCATCTCTTGCCGCGCGGATGGCGATGGTGCCGGGATTGACGAACCCACCCCATGCGTTCTCAAGCCCTCGCATCCACCGATGTGCTGCACTGTGGCTTGCACTGTCTGCGAACCAGCGAAGGTTCCATACCCCGCTATTCACCGCGGAAGGCAACCCGCCCGTGGGGAACGTCGTCGGAATGCCTCCCGGGTGCCCAAACAGCGGGTTGGAGTGGTGAACGAACCCACCTTCAAGGTTCTGGACCTCGCGGAACGCATTGACGAAGGGACGTGCTCCATTCCGAGCCGCGGTACGCGAAGCGTTGGCAGCAAGAGCTTTCAGCCCTGCAGCGA
The DNA here is from genome assembly GCF_054177685.1 of Pseudomonas sp. P5_A2_2. Classification (NCBI taxonomy): domain Bacteria; kingdom Pseudomonadati; phylum Pseudomonadota; class Gammaproteobacteria; order Pseudomonadales; family Pseudomonadaceae; genus Pseudomonas; species Pseudomonas sp. P5_A2_2. The sequence goes on along the minus strand of NZ_JBGCUL010000125.1, from coordinate 5,976 downwards.
GTCCCAGCGTGCCGGTCTCGAAGGCTAGGTCAGTAAGCTCACCGCCTCGATAGAAGCTGCTGCACTTGTTCACGCTGCCAATGTCGAGCCCCGCGCGCGCATAGCCGGTGATGCCGAACGACATTGAATCGCCGAAACCGGCCGAGAAGTCCACCAGACCCTGCGGCAAGGTCGGCATATCAGCCCACCCAAACAGCCCCAGGGGGTCTATGTACATCAACGGAGTTCCATTGACATAGCTGTACGTGTTGACCCCGCCCGCGAGTCCGATGGGGTCACTTTGCACATATCGCCCTCCATTGCTCGGATCGTAGTACCTGAAGTAGTTGTAGTGCAGCCCCGACTCCTGATCGAAGTACTGCCCCGGGAAGCGCAGGTTGAACGCAAGCGCCCCCAGGTTGCTCGGATTGGTCTCCGCCGCCGTCGTCCCGAACGGTTCAGCCATCCAGCGCCATCGAATGTTGTTGCTTCTGTCCACGACGATGCGCGGCGTGTCGATGTGATCCGCAAGGATGAAGTACACGAGCGGCGGGTTGCCCGGAGTGGGGTCGGGCGTGAACATCGCCACCGGCGTGCTGCCCAGCCAGACGTACTCCCTGAGCGCAGCCCCGTTCTGGTCGTACTCCCCAAGCAGCTGCCCGTCCTGGTCGTACACGAACAGCACCGTGCTGCTCGGGCTCGAGCTCGTGACCTTGCGCACCCGCCGGCCCATCCCGTCATAGGTGTACGTGCTCGTGATCCCCGCCTTGGTCAGCGTCGTGAGTCGCCCGGCGAGGTTGTAGCTGCCCGTGTAGCTGGTGCTGTCGCTGGTGGTGTTGCCCGCGTTGTCGTAGCCGAAGCTGCGCGCCGGGTTCGTGATGCCCGTGAGCCGGTTGCTCGTGGGGCTGGTGGTGTAGGTGCTCGGGTTGCCGTTGAGCGTCACGCCGGTGCGGTTGCCGGTCGCGTCGTAGCCGATGCTCCAGCTCGCGCTGGCGGTCACGACGCTGGTCAGCCGGCCGAGCTCGTCGTAGCCGAAGCTCTGGTTCAGCGCGTTGGCCGCGGCCGTCGCGCCCTGCAGGCTGTCGTAGTGGGTGTAGCTCGCGATCCGGTCGGCCGCGTCGTAGACGATGTCGCGGACGAAGCCGCCGAGCGAGTAGCGCACGATCCGCCCGGAGAGGTCGTAGACGCGGGTGTTCGCCTGACTTCCCGCCGCCATCTGCCAGTTCCAGCCCACCGGCGGCCCGAACGGGGCGTGGCGGATCTGGTCGATCAGCGTCGTGGGTGGGCTGCTCGCGTCCTTGGCCAGTGCGATCGCAGTCGCGATTCCGCTGGTRTAGGTGATGCTGAGCTTGCGCCCCGACGGGTAGGTGATGCTGGTGATGTGGCCGCCCGCGTCGTAGCCGTAGCCGACGGTGCGCGTGATCTGCGTGCTGTTGGCGCCGGCTGCKGCRTTGAYGCGCTGGATGTCGGTGACCACGTGGCCCCACGGGTCGTGGGCGTACTGGGTCGAGCCGGCCGGGTGCGTGGTCGAGGTCAGTCGCCCGATCCCGTAGCTGAAGCCGGCGCCGGTCTGGTCGTAGACCCAGCTGTAGGCAAGCGGGGTCTGGCCGCTCTGGGTGTAGGTGAGGCTGGCGAGCCGGTTCAGCTCTTCGTAGCTGTAGGTCGCGAGCACGCCGCGGCTGTCGGTGCGGGTGAGCAGGTGGCCGGACGCGTCGTAGATGTGGTTGGCGGTGCCGGTGTCGGGGCTGATCAGGCTGGTCGCGTCGCCGAGGCCGTTGCGCGGGTACTGGGTGACGAGGTTCCTGGGATCGGTGACTTGCACGGTGCGGTCCAGCCCGTCGTAGCCGAACCGGGTCACACCGTTCTTCGCGTCGGTCGTGTCCTTGCGCCGGCTCAGGGTGTCGTAGCTGGCGCGGGTCGCGAAGTCGAAGCCGGCGACCCCGGGCGCCTGGATCGTCTTGGTCGGGTTGCCTTGGGCGTCGTATTCGTAGTTGATGACAGGGACCGGCGAGATCGGCGGGCTGGGCAGGTTGACCGGGGTCACGATCTGAAGTGTCACGGTGCTGGAACTGCTGGCCGCGGTGCTCGCATCGCCGGCGTAGCTGGCGCTGAGGCTGTGGCTGCCGAGTGCGAGGGCGCTGGTGCTCAGGTTCGCGATGCCGCTGTTCAGCGCGGCGGTTCCCAAGGTGCTCGCGCCTTCCTTGAAGGTGACGCTGCCGGTCGCGCTCGGTGGGCTGACGCTGGCGCTGAAGGTCACGCTCTGTCCGACCGCGGCAGGATTAGGGTTCGCGCTCAGTGTGGTGCTGCTCGTCGCGACGGCGCTGATGGTCTGGATCTTGGCTGCTGAGGTGCTGCCGGCGTAGCTGCTGGTGCCGGCGTAGACGGCCGTCAGGCTGTGAGAACCGGCTGTGCTGAAGCTCTTGCTCAGCGTAGCGACGCCGCTGCTCAGGGTGCCGCTGCCGAGCGTGGTGCTGCCGTCCTTGAAGGTGACGCTGCCGGTGGCGGCCGCCGGGCTGACGGTCGCGGTCAGCACGGTAGTCTGGCCGAGGGCGCTCGGGTTGACGCTGCTGGCGAGGACCGTGCTGGTGGCGGTCTTGGCGGCCCAGGCCGGGCCGAGCATGGCCAGTGCGCTGGCCAGCAGGAGGTACCTCAGCAGCGTCCACGCAGGCTGCATGGCGCCTGGGCGTCGGCTCGCTTCGTTCATTGTGTCTCTCCCTCTTTGCCGTTGGAGGCGCTGGCATCGGCCGCGCCGCTCTTGTCTTTGTGTGTGTCCGCGTCGATTACTCTCGACCGGCCATTTGCTGAACGCGACCCAGCGCATCGATGCTTTGGCTCAGGCTTCTCGCGAGGCTGCCTCCCGGGTCCTTCACGCTCTGGCCGGTCTTGTTGCCCGCGTTGTCCAGCACGTGCTCGATGCGGTTGCCCAGGCTGTCCTTGACGGCTGTTTGTCGATGCGCCGCGTCGTACTCGAAGCCGATCCAGCTCGTGTCCGGCTGGGTCACCTTCAGCAGTTGTCCGGCCGCGTCGTACTCGTAGCTTGTGGTCTGGCCGCCCACGCGCGTGCTCAGCAGTCGCTGTCTGAGGCCGTAGGTGTTGCTCGTCGTCACGCCGTTGGCATCGATGCTCTCGAGCAGTTGGCCGTGTTTGTTGTATTTGGTGTGGGTCGTGATCTGGTTCTTCGTGTTCGTGACCGTCTGCAGGTCGCCGAGCGTGTGGTCGGCGGTCGTGTCGGTGTAGTACGTGTACGTCGTCAGGTTGTTTTGCGGGTCGCGCTCTGTCAGCACCTGGCCGTAGCTGTTGTAGGTCCAGCGGCGGGCTCCGCTCGCAACGCCGCTCTGCAGGCTCGCGCTGAACCCCTGGCTTCCATTCGCATCGCTGGTCGCCTGTTCGACCTCCTTGCACAGCACCGCGATCGGTTTGCCGTCGGGCAAGAGGGCGGTGCTCGGTGCGCAGCTCGCGAGGGCGTTGCCGTTGAACGGGTCGGGCTGGCCGTGGTAGATGCTCGTGGTCAGCTTGCCGGGTTCGGCTCGCTTGGCTTCGAGTCGCCAGTCCGGGTGCCACAGCGTGCTCGTCTTGCGGCTGCCGGTCGGGAGCGTTGCGCCTGACCCCGTCACCGCGCTGCACGCCTGGGTGTTTGCAAGGCCCTCGACGCGCGTGGTCTCCAGGTTCCTGCCCAGGTCGTGCGCCGAGCACACTCGGCGGCCGTTGAAGTCGTCTGCGCTCGCAACGTTGCTGTTCGTGTCGTAGCTGCGCGCAGTCGACGAAGCAGCACAGCCGGCTCCTGCTGGCTGCGACTGAGCTGTCAGCAGGGCCTCACCGTTGACTATGCTGAACTGACGAGTTGTCTGAGCTCCCGTTGGATCGGTGACATATGCAGTGCCACCCGCGTACAGCTCCGTAGTGCTCAACGAGTACTTCTCGACTCCTCCAGCGTGCTCGGTGGACAGACCGCGATACCCTGAGTAGGTGAAGAAGGCGTATGTATTGTTATTTTCATCAATGATCGACTCAAGCAAGCCGCTATACGGTCCGGTCGTGTACGTGTACCGCAACGTCGCATTGTCGGGTCGGGTCATCGCAATCGGGAGTTGGCCAACGCCATTTGCATCAGGCCCGTAGGTGAACGCGTGCGTGTTGCCTGCTGGATCACTGAACGACGCGATGCTCCCGGTCGATGACCGGCCGAATGTAAGGCTGCGCCCAAACGAATCGGTCACTGCAGCCAGCTTGTTAGACGCATAGGTCAGCGCGACGACATAGTTGTCGCGAGTGGTGATCGTCTGCAGATTTCCAAGGGCGTCATAGGCTTCGATTCTTTGGAGCCCCAGGTCCGTGTAGCGCCAGCCGGTTGTTATGCCGCCACTGGACAACTCAACGAGCCTCGACGCGATGTCGAGATCTCCCTTGTAGCTTCCGTCAACTTGCCGCACGAAGGTCAGCGACTTGTTGCCCCTGCGGTGCAAGACGACTCGCGTGTCGACCGATCCAATCAATTTCTCCAGCTTTAGGTCGTAAACATGACCCCAATACCAGCCGAGATCCGCGCTCGATGCCCAAGTCTGGCTGTTGTAGGTTCGAACAAAGCTGAGCGAGCGTGGGCCTGGCCCAGCGTAGTCAACACTCTCCTGGTATTTGTTCCCTGTGGACGTATCGATGGGGTTCCCCACACCGTTACTGCATTTGGGCGGCCCGGAAGTTTTTGGGGGCGGCCACCTGGGCAGAGTGCAGAAGGGTGCGACGTACTGATCGAAGCCGCCAAAGGTGTACCAATTTCCTCCAGACACACCATGCCCGAGGCTTTCAGGGCAAATTCCCCATGTTTCGCGAATTACTTGGTCAGAGTAGCCGAACAACCAATAGAACTGTTGGGTACTCGTCGAGACTGCCCCGTTGTAGCGCTGTGTTTGCTTCAGCGTGTATTGGCACGGCCGGTTATATCTGAATTCCCTTGGGCCGCCACCTGGACTCTGCTGCTGCGGATCGTTGCAGTCTTCGCTGCGAGTGGCGAGATAGTCGGTGCTTGTCGAGCAGGCCGTTCCGGCTGCAGCAGCTTGTGTTAACCAATTGTCGAAGGCGTCGTTCGGACTCGACCCGGTTGCGTGCACCTTAGTAGCACCATTAACGGTGCATGCATCCCACGGCCAAGCCGCGTTGATATACCACTGACCAGAGCGCAGAACGTTGTTGTTGCAAGCGCCTATTCCGCCGTACTGCATGCAGCCAGCTCGCGGATCGTAATTTCCTTCAGTTGCGTTTGCGCGCTCGCAGCTGCCAGCAAGAACGAGCATGGCGAGGCCCGCAAACATTGCGCGCAAGAGCGATGCTCCATTCAGGAGGCAAGATCGCCAATGCCCGAACGCGTTCGACTGGTAGCCCGCGAAGTTGACGAAGCCGTCCAATGCGACAAGCGCAAGCGCCCTCCGTCGCGTCTCCCTCTGTCTCATGAATCAACCCTCCCCAGGGCTAACGTCTTATGTGGATGTCCTCGCTCCGGCTTGTTTCTTTGGCGTCGGCATGGAGGGCGACGAACTGTAGCCGCCCATGCGACAAACCTTCCCCCTGGAACGCGAGTTCAGCTGGCAAATCGCGACGGCAAGCGTGAACAATGTTCAACGCGAGTGAGCTTGGCCACGCCTCACCCGTTCCGCTCGCGGCCGTCCGCACGAACTAACGCCCGGATCACCGCAATGTGGCCGAGACGGTGAGTTCAGTGTGCGGCCATCACGGGCAGCAGCCGCTGCGCGCTGCTGTCGCTCGTCGCAATAGAGCATGACGCGCGGCATCCCGACTTCATCAACCATATCTCCTGAGCGCACAAGAAAAACCGCCGCCCATCGGGCGGCGGTTTGCCGAAGAATGCGCCCGATCCGTGGCGGCTACTTCGCCGCCACGTCCACCGGCAGGATCTCGTTGCCGATGAAGCGCGTCCAGACGTAGTCGTTCTCGTTGATCGCGTCGTGGTTGCCCGGCGCGAACGGCTTCACGTAGTTCTTGATC
>NZ_JBGCUL010000124.1:0-8782 GCF_054177685.1 Pseudomonas sp. P5_A2_2 | reverse complement strand
CCGGTCAACACTGCCAGGTACACCACGCCAATCGCCAGCCAGGTCAACCCCAGGTACACCGCCAGATGATCGAGGCTGACCATCAGCCACAAATCCGCCGCCAGGCCGATGAACGGAAACAGCAGGAACAGCACGAATTCGCGCGCACCTTTTTTCTCGCCACCGATCCAGTAATGGAAGATCACCGACAGGTTGACCAGGCTGAACGCCAGGAACGCACCGAAGTTGATGAACGAGGTCGAGGTGGTGACGTCCAGTTTCAGTGCCAGCAACGCCACCACTGCGCACAGCAGGATGCTGTTGATGGGCGTGCCGAAGCGTTCGTGTAAGGTGCCGAAAAACGCTTTTGGCAACACGCCGTCGCGGCCCATGGCATACAGCAGCCGCGAACCGCTGGCTTGGGCCGACAGGCCCGAGGCGAACTGGCCGACGATCAGGCCGATCAGGAAGATCGATACGAACAGGTCGCCACCGATGTTGCGGGCAATTTCGTAGGCCGCCGAGTCGACGTTGTCGAACTGGAACGACGGATGAGCAATCTGCACAAAGTACGAGACACCGACGAAAATCAGCCCGCCGATCAGGGTGATCAGCATAATCGCCCGGGGAATGGTGCGGCGTGGATCGCGGGTTTCTTCGGTCAGGGTGCTGACCGCGTCGAAGCCGAGGAACGAGTAGCAGGCGATGGCCGCGCCGCTCATGATCAACGGCATCTGCATGTCACCATTGAAGAACGGTTTGATCGACCACAACGGCGTGCTCGCATCGCCGCCGACGTAATGCACGCACAACGCGACGAAGGCGATCAGCACCAAAAACTGCACCAGCATCAGCAAGGCGTTGATGCCGTTGGCCAGTTTCAGGCCRACGATRTTGATCGCGCTGGTSAYSCCGATGAAMGCCAGCACCCAGACCCACTGCGGCACGGCCGGGAATGCGGAGTTGAGGTAGGCCGCACCGATCAGCCAGATCGCCATCGGCAGGAACAGGTAATCGAGCAGCACCGCCCAACCGGCGATGAACCCGAGTTTCGGGCTGATGGCCTTGCGCACATAGCTGTAGGCCGAGCCGGCCACCGGGAACGCCGAGGCCATGCGCCCGTAGCTCATGGCGGTGAAGAACATCGCCACCAGCGCCGCGAGGTACGCGGCCGGCACCATGCCGGCGGTGGATTGGGCGAGGATGCCAAAGGTGCCGAGTACAATGATCGGCGTCATGTAGGCGATGCCAAACAGCACCACCGACCCTAATGACAGGGTGCGTTGCAAACGAGCCATGAGCGACTACTCCGGATTTTATTGGATTTATGGCAGAGCCGAGTTCGGCGCAAGTTACGGGTGTTGCGTTGTTGTTCTAGGGTGAATGGTCAAACAGGTGTGTCGTCTGTCAGGCCCCCATCGCGAGCAAGCTCGCTCCCACAGGGGTCTCCTGTGGATTCAGATTTTGTTAATGACACAAATCCTGTGGGAGCGAGCCTGCTCGCGATGGCGGCAGCCCGGTCGACAAGTAATCCGGATCAGCGCGCTGGAATCAGCAGCTCGCGCAATCCGGATGCATGCTCAACCACCTCCCCCGGCAATCTCAGCCGCTGATCATCCAGATAGCGATAATCCTGGCGCGCCGCCGTCAACCGGTTCAGGTCCAGTTCGACCGCAAACTGCCCTTCCTCGCGTCCGGCTTCGAACAACAAGGTGCCCAGCGGATCGACCAATGCGCTGCCGCCGGCAAACAACAAACCACCGTCACCCTCTTGCACCCGGTTGACCATCAGCGCAAACGCCTGGTTTTCCTGGGCGCGGGCCATGATCGCGGTGCGGTGGGTCGGGCCGTACGGGTCCATGTTGCCGTTGGTGACGATCAACAGTTCGGCACCCAATTGCGCCAGGGCGCGGGCGCTTTCGGGGAATTCGATGTCGTAGCAAATCAGCAGGCCCACACGCACGCCGTTGAACAGGCAAGTGGCGTAGCGATCGCCCGCCTCGTAGACACCGCGATCCGAAGCCCACAAGTGAGTCTTGCGGTATTTCAGCGCGATGCCCTCTGGGGTGATCAGCAACGTGGTGTTGTAGAAACGGCCGTTGTCGTTTTCGGCCATGCCGATGGCCACGGCGATATTGCGCTGGCGGGCGGCGGCGATCACCGCACTGACAGACGGGCCGTCCAGCGCCTCGGCCACCTCGGCCACGGACTCCGCCGAAGGGAAGCCCATCAAGTGGCCTTCGGGGAACAGGATCAGTTGCGTGTCGGCTGCGCACGCAGCCATCGCCGCCAGGGTGCGTTCGAGGTTGTAGGCCGTATCGTTGTCACGGCCTGCCAATTGGGCGAGTTCGACCTTCATGGGTATTCCTTGTCATGGGCCGGGCGGCAGAAAGATTGCCCGGTCGGTGTCTGTGCGCCAGTATGCGCAGCAAGCAACCGGGCGGGGAATTACGCCGCTGGGGTAACACGATAGGGGTAGATGCATGACACTCTCGTTGGACGACATCGCCTGGCACCGCTCGGTGGGGCAACTGATCGACGCCCTGGACAAGCCCAATTTCTGGACCCAGCTTGTACGCCTGCTGGACCAGTACGTGTCCTTCGACAGCTGGGTGGCCCTGCTTTTCAGTGCCGATCAGCGCCCGCAGGTGTTCGCCGAGTGCCCCGGCGAGGATGGCAGCCCTGATCAACTGTTCCAGGATTACCTACGCGGCCTGTACCTGCTCGACCCGTTCTACATCGCCTGCCGCGAGCAATCACGCACCGGGCTGTATCGCCTTTCGGAAGTGGCCCCGGAGCACTTCGAGCTGACCGAGTATTACCAACGCTACTTTCGTCTTAATGTGGTGGCCGACGAAATCCAGTTCAATTGTCAGCTCGAAGGCGACCRCAMGCTGTGCCTGTCGCTGGGCAGCACCCAGCGCTTCAGCGGCCAGCAGATCGCCTTGTTGTCGTTGATCCAGCCGTGGGTGCTCGGCCTGTTGCGCCAGCGTCTACCCTATGAAATCAACGAAGTCGTGGCCCTGGCCCCCGCACCGCCGCAAGCTGATTGGCGGGTACAACTGGAGGCCTCGGTGCAGCAGCTCAAAGGTGCGCAGTTGACGGCCCGGGAGCTGGATGTCGGGCGCTTGATGCTCAGCGGTTGCTCCAGTAAAGAAATCGCCCGTAAGCTGGAAATCTCGGTCGAAACCGTGAAAGTCCACAAGAAACACATGTACAGCAAGCTGGGGATCAAGTCCCAGTCCGAGCTGTTTTCGATTTTTCTGCAGGCACAAAATGCCTGAATGACCTGTGGAGCACTTTGCTTTTATGTGGGAGCGAGCTTGCTCGCGATAGCGGTGGTTCAGTCGCTATCAATACTGAATGAAAGACCGCCATCGCGAGCAAGCTCGCTCCCACAGTGTTTTGTGTTTAGCCAAATTTATTGAGTCCGAACCCAAGGAAACCGTATGAGCCTGTCACTCCTGAGCCGCTACGCCTTCTTTGCCGTCTGCGTGATTTTCACCCTCGCCAGCCTGCCGTTTCTTGAATATGAATGGCTCTGGCCGATAACCGCCGTCACCGCCGTCCTCAGCCTGATCGGCCTGTTCGATCTGCTGCAAAGTCCCCACGCGGTGCGCCGAAATTACCCGATCCTCGGCAATATCCGCTACCTGGTCGAAGGCATCCGCCCGGAAATCCGTCAGTACCTGCTCGAATCCGACAGCGACGCCCTGCCCTTCTCCCGGGCCCAGCGCTCGCTGGTCTACTCCCGGGCCAAGAATGAAACCGCCGACAAACCCTTCGGCACGCTGATTGACGTGTATCAGTCGGGTTTCGAATTCATCGGCCATTCCATGCGCCCCGCGCCGTTGAGCGACCCGAGCAGTTTCCGGGTCACCGTCGGCGGGCCGCAGTGCACCCAGCCGTATTCGGCGTCGGTGTTCAATATCTCGGCCATGAGTTTCGGCTCGCTCAGCGCCAACGCCATCCGCGCGTTGAACCAGGGTGCCAAGCTGGGTAATTTCGCCCATGACACCGGCGAAGGCAGCATCAGCCCCTATCACCGGGAAAACGGTGGCGATCTGACCTGGGAACTGGGTAGCGGTTACTTTGGCTGCCGCACCAGCGACGGTCGCTTCGACCCGGAACGCTTCGCGGCGCAAGCCCGGACGCCCCAGGTGCGGATGATCGAAATCAAGATGAGCCAGGGCGCCAAGCCCGGCCATGGCGGCATCCTGCCCAAGCACAAGGTCACCAAAGAAATCGCCGAAACCCGCGGCATCCTGATGGGCGAAGACTGTGTGTCACCGTCACGCCACAGCGCGTTTTCCACACCCATCGAAATGATGCATTTCATCGCACAACTGCGCGAACTGTCCGGCGGCAAACCGGTGGGCTTCAAGTTCTGCCTCGGCCATCCGTGGGAGTTCATGGGCATCGCCAAGGCCATGCTGGAGACTGGCATCCTCCCGGACTTCATCGTCGTTGACGGCAAGGAAGGTGGCACCGGCGCCGCACCCGTGGAGTTCACCGACCACATCGGCGTGCCGATGCGCGAAGGCCTGCTGTTCGTGCACAACACCCTGGTGGGCCTGAATCTGCGGGACAAGATCAAGCTCGGCGCCAGCGGCAAGATCGTCAGCGCCTTCGACATCGCCAGCGTGCTGGCCATCGGCGCCGATTGGGCCAACTCGGCGCGCGGCTTCATGTTCGCCATCGGCTGCATCCAGTCGCAGAGCTGCCACACCAATAAATGCCCGACCGGCGTCGCCACCCAGGACACCTTGCGCCAGCGCGCACTGGTGGTACCGGACAAGGCCCAGCGGGTTTACAACTTCCACCGCAACACCCTCAAGGCCCTGGCGGAAATGCTCGCCGCCGCCGGCCTCGAACATCCGTCGCAGCTATCGGCCAAGCACCTGGTACGACGCATGTCGGCGACCGAGATCAAGTTGTTCTCGCAGCTGCACGTGTTCCTCAAGCCAGGGGAATTGCTGACGGGTGAAGTGAACGGCGAGTTCTATTCGCGGATGTGGCAGATGGCCCGGGCCGACAGTTTCGAGCCGAGTGAAATAGCGGCGGCTTAATGCTCAATTCCATAGCGCTGACAGTCCGAGAGGACTTCAGCGCTCGTCGCCCAGAATAAACAGGCGCGCCTCGACTTCCCCTCCCTTGAGGGTCTGCGTCTGTTTCCACCCCTTGGGAAATGTCACGACTTTTTCCGGCCGGGGCCTGCCGGTCACCCACCAGACTCTTTTGGAACTGAGTTTTACTGTTGCGACATTGTCGAAAAAAATCCAGTCCAAAGTCTGAGGGATAAGAAGCCAGCCACCATAGTTGGAAGGGCCGTCCGAAGCGCCTGTCGGCAATCGGGCGATGTAAAGCCTCGGCTGGATACCCGTGGTGTTGTAGTAATGGAACGGCAAATACCAGTACAAGCCGTCAACGACCAACTCGTCGCCCGCCTCAGCCTCCCTTTTGATGCCATCGGCCAAGGTGTCCAGCCTGGCCATTTTACGAATGAAGGTTCCGTTCAGCCCGTCTTGTTGCGAATACACTTTCTGCAGTCCATGTACTTCCCCCGCAACAAACATGCTCAAGCAGAGGAATGCAATCACAGGGCGTCGTTCAGCCAACCGATCCAGCACAACGGCAACGAACAAAGGCAAACCGGCTGCGGCAAACACCAGGTACCTGGGAACGAAGATCGGAACGGCCAATGACAAGAAAAATACCGTGATGACCGGCACGAAGAAATAGGCGATGACCAGCACGGTCGAGCGGCGACCGGAGCGCCCATATCGCAACGCCATCACACAACAGGCGATTATCACTGCCGAGACAATCAGCCCCCCCCATAACCCGCCATCCGTGGCTGATATCATCGCCACACATTGCGCGATAAAGCTCGGCAACATTTCCCATGTGGTGGGCGTGATCCATTCGAGTCCTTTCATTTTCCACGTCTGGTCAATGAAATGCGATAACCAAGGCGAATACAGCACGACGATCGCGACATTGGCCATCAGCCACTTGCGCACAGGCAACGATGCCGACTCGCCACTGCCCAGCCCCGACCAGTACAGCCAATGCACCAGCACACAGAGCGCTGCAAAGTAGTGCGTGTAGAAAGCCGCCGTCATCAGCAGCACGTACATCACGGGATAGCGTTTGAGTTGCGGTTGCCGACTCCAGCAGACCAGCGCGACCGTGGCGGCCATCAGCCAGAAACCGACGAGCGTGTACATGCGCACTTCCTGGCTGTAACGAACCGAGATCGGCAGCAGCACCAGCAAAACTCCGGCGATACAGGTCGCTCTTCGCGTGGCGAGCAGACTCATCAGTTTGATACACAGCAGCACCGTGCCCACATCCGCCACGGTGCTCAGTCCGCGCACAGCCACCACACTGGCGCCAAACAGCATCGTCCAGTAATGAAGAATCACGTAATACAACGGTGGATGAACGTCTCCCGCCGTGGTGGACCAGATCAATGCCGGCGAACGCTCGCTCAGCATCAGGCTATAGCCTTCGTCGTACCAGATGATCGGGACTGAAATCCCGTGAAATCGAACGATCAGGGCCAGGGTGAACAACGCCAGCACAATCGATGGGTAGACGGCCCAACGCCACTGACGCTCCTGGACATCCTCGGCCAGACGTTCCGTCGCGTTCATACAATTCTCTTCAGTGAGGGTTTGTCGGCCGACTCGTCACTGCTTTTGATGATGTCCTTGATGACATAGCGGGGCCGATGCTTGGACTCCATATAGATGCGCCCGATGTATTCACCGAGGATGCCGATGCCAATCAATTGAACGCCGCCCAAGAACAAAATGGCAGTCATCAGGGACGGATACCCCGGGACATCGTTACCGAAGAGAATCTTGTCCAGAATCATGCAGGCCGCATACACAAGTGCCGCCAGCGAGATGATGCCGCCCACGTAGGACCAAACACGCAATGGCACCGTGCTGAACGAGGTGATGCCTTCAAGTGCCAGGTTCCATAGCTTCCAGATATTGAATTTGCTTTTGCCGGCGGCACGTGGCGCGCGATCGTATTCAATGACTCGCGTATTGAATCCGGCCCATGACAGCACCCCCTTCATGAACAGCTGCTGTTCCGGCAGGCTCTTGATGACGTCAACGACTTTCCTGTCCATCAAGCGAAAATCACCGACATTTTCTTCGATGCGGGTTGAGGCAATCCGATTGAGCAGGTGGTAGAACAGGGCCGCGAAATGGCGTTTGAAATAACCGTCGGCCGAACGATTGCGGCGCTTGGCAAGCACCACGTCAGCGCCATCGGTCCACTCCTTGATTAGACGGGAAATGACACTGACCGGGTCTTGCAAGTCCACATCCATCGGAATGACCGCATCGCCGGTGGCATATTCCAGCCCGGCAAACAGCGCAGGCTCTTTGCCGAAGTTGCGCGAAAAATTAATCAGCAGCACATCGCTGTCCTGCTGAGCGATCGAACTCGCCAGCAATAAAGTGTGATCGGTGCTGCCGTCATTGATGAACAGGATTTCAACCTGATATGGGCTTAGCGAGGATTCCTGGCGCACGGCTTGGTAGAACAGGTCAATCGCCTGTTCCTCATTGAACACCGGAACAATCAACGAGACTTTCATGCGCCACGCTCGCGAAACACCACGTATTTGGAATACAGGAAGCCGAACACCAGGCTCAACGCGGAAAACAGGGCCACGGTGAACAAACCGTGCAATCGCCAGATGTCGCCCAGATAGCCGACACCCAGGCTCAACGCCCCCATGCCCGAAACAAACAGTAGATAGCCGCCGACCGAGGACCTGGCGGCGAAGGTAAATTGCGCATTCATGTAGAAGGAAAACGAAGCAGCCACGCAGAAGGCCGCCAGGTTGCTGAGTGCCTGGCTAAGGCCGGCCGCCACGCTCAGCAGGAAAAAGACCTGCCAGTGAATCAGGGTGTTGGCGACCCCGATCACTGTGTAACTGGACAGCCCCTTCCACAACAGTCTCATGTGAGACTCCCGTTTTAAGAACGTTGCACTCATTAATATTTCAGCCTGTCCACTGTCACAAATCGCAGGTTTTTGGACCTTTCGGACCAGCGGTTGGGCCTTGGGGCAACGCCCGAGACATCCGGTAATATCCCGGTTTTGCAATTGCCCGCAAATCAGTCCACCCTGCGCGCCGCCGCTTGGGCGCGCGGCCTTTTGTGCCCACGGCCAATCCCATTTTTACCTGCTGTTACGAGCCTGCTGTCATGACGTTAGCGCGCGATCACCGGATCGACTTTTTTCGTGGTCTGGCACTGATCTTCATCTTTTGGGATCACGTGCCCCACAACCCGTTGGGGCAAATCACCCTGCGCAACTTCGGTTTCAGCGATGCAGCCGAGGTTTTCGTGTTCCTGGCAGGTTTCGCGGCCGTGCTGGCGTACGGCAAGGTCCTGGCGCGCGAAGGCGTTCTGATCGCCTGCGTGAAAATCCTGCGCCGGGCGTGGGTGCTCTACGTGGTGCATATCTTCCTGCTGGCGATGCTGATGGGCATTGTGTTTTTCGCCAACAGCCATGTGGAAACACGGGATCTGGTGGAGGAAATGGGCATGCATCACTTCATCAGCAACCCGCAGCAGGCCTTGATCGATGAACTGCTGTTGCGCTTCAAGCCGAACCTGATGGACCCGTTGCCCCTGTACATCGTGCTATTGGCGGGTTTGCCACTGGTGCTGCCCGTACTGGTGCGCAAGGCCTGGGTGGTGGTCGCGATGTCGTTGGCGCTGTACCTGATGGTGCCACTGGCGGGCTGGAACCTGGCGGCCATCAAGGA